>DUTO01000102.1 GCA_012842035.1 Clostridia bacterium
GGGTTGATTTTGTCATTGAAGCACCTAAGCCTTTTTATGTCGAACCATTATTTACAAGAGACCCAGCTTTAATTACGGATGTACAAATTTTAATGGCGATGATGGCCTTAAAAGGTATTTATGGTGAATATGGCGTGCAAAGCATGAACCATGGTATTGGTTTTGCTACTGCCGCTATTGAGCTCTTACTGCCTACGTATGGCGAAGAGTTAGGGTTAAAGGGTAAAGTTTGTTCGTATTTTGCTCTGAATCCACATCCGACATTGATTCCGGCAATTGAAAGCGGCTTTGTGAAATCAATTCATTGCTTTGGCGGTGAATTAGGGATGGAAGAGTATGTTCAAGCTAGGTCCGACATCTTCTTTATCGGTCCTGACGGCACCATGCGTTCCAACAGAGCCAATGCTCAGGTTGCTGGTCTTTATGCTATGGACATGTTTATTGGTGGCACTTTGCAAATTGATAAACATGGTAATAGTAGTACAGCTACAGCTAACAGAATAGCCGGTTTTGGCGGAGCTTGTAATATGGGTTGTGACGCCAAAGGACGTCGTCATTCTTCTGAAGCTTGGCTCAAGTGTGGTAGTGAATATGGTGTACAGGAAGAGCAGATTGGGCCTATGGTTAGAGGTAAGAAGTTAGTAGTACAAATGGTAGAAACTTTCGGAGATAAATTAGTACCGGCTTTTGTTGATGAATTAGATGCTTTGAAATTACAAGAAAACGCAAATTTAGATCTACCTCCGGTAATGATTTATTCAGACGACCTTACTCATATTGTTACTGAAGAAGGAATTGCTTACATGCACAAATGTTCCAATATGCAAGAAAAAATGGCCGCAATTAGAGCAGTAGCCGGTTATACCGATATTGGATTACAAGAAAATCCCAATGAAACAAAAGCTCTACGGGAAAAAGGCATTGTTAAAACTCCTGCGGATTTAGGTATTGATTTAGCTAAAGCAAACAGGTCCTTGTTAGCCGCCAAAAATATTAAAGACCTGGTTGACTGGTCCGGTGGTTTATATAACCCACCAGCAAGATTCAGAAACTGGTAAAAGAAAAGGAGGGATGTATTGTGGCATTACATGAAATGAATTTTGAATTTAAAGTAGATAACCCTAAATCTATTAATAAAGAATGGTCTCATTTAGGGGTTGTTGGCTCAGGAGACATGGAAGTTTTGATGGAGAAAAAAGACTTTGATGGTGCGACAAAAGTAAAAGTAGTTACTCCTGTTACAGGATTTGACAAAGTTTGGGGAATGGTTTTGGAGAAGTTCGTTAACGAAAGCAGTCTAGGAGATGTTTATCTGGAAATAAACGACAATAATGCAACCCCAATTATTGTTTCTTTAAGACTGCGCCAGGCTTTAGCAGAAGCTAATAATAGTGAAACGGGGGGTGCAAATTAATGTCTGCTTGGAAGGACGTACAAAAATTAAGTTTTACAGATGCCAGTGCTCGCGAAAGAGCTTTGGGAATCGTAGACGAAGATACTTTTACGGAATTCGTGGGTCCCAGAAATAAAATGTCTAGCCCGCATTTGCCTATTTTGGGAGAAGCGATTGAGTTTGATGATGGTATTGTTACGGGAGTAGGCTTAGTGGGGAAAAGACCTGTTTTTGTAATTTCACAAGAAGGAAACTTTATTGGCGGTTCTGTTGGTGAAGTTGGCGGTGCAAAAATGGTCAATACTATTAGGTTAGCTTTAAAAGCTTACGAAGATGTCAAAGAAAAATATCCTGATTCTTATGAAGAGAGACTACCGGCTGTAGTGATCTCTTTTGAAACAGGTGGTGTAAGACTTCATGAAGCTAACGCCGGTTTGTTAGCCCATGCTGAGGTAATGGATCAAATCCAAAACGCAAGAGGCAAAATACCTGTTATTACTGTCATCGGCAGTAAAGTAGGTTGTTTTGGTGGAATGGGTTTTGTTGCTGCCGCAACGGATATTATTGTCATGAATGAAGAAGGAAGATTAGGCTTAACTGGTCCTGAGGTTATTGAACAAGAAATGGGGAAAGATGAATTTGATGCCGGTAATAAAGCTTTAGTCTTTAGAACTACCGGTGGTAAGCACAAGTATATTATGCAAGATTGTAATTTCTTAGTAGCCAACAAGGTTGCAGCATTTAGAGAACAATTAGAGGAAATTATGGAAATACCATTTGCCGAAGTTGAAAACTATCGTCGTATTGGTTCTTTGAAGTTAGTAGAAGAACAGTTTGAACTTGTAAAATTAGCTGCTGAATTACAACCAAAAGACTCTAAAGAAATGTGGAAGTATTATGGTAATGAAGACCCAGACCAGTTAAATGAATTACCTTTTGAAGAATTCTTAAAGAATGCAAAGCGTAGAGAAAGAAATTGTTAGTATAAGAAAACGTGAAAGCAAAGGGGGATGAAAAAATTGGGTATAGAAACAATGATCGGTAGAGGCAGAGATGCCATCGAGATGATTTTTGATCAAGGTTCTGTGCAGGAGAACGTAGTTGAGCAATACGAGTTCGATGCGGAAATAGGACCCGGTGCCGTGGTCGGCACAGCAAAACTTGAAGATGAAACGGTAACTTTTATTGCTAGTGATGCTCAAGCAATCAACCCACGTTTTAATGTTGTTTACTTTGGGGTTATTGGCATGGAAGAGGCCTATAAAATGGCTTTAGCCGTATATCGGACCATGGAAGTAGATAAGGATAAGCCTTTAGAAGAAAAAAGACCTATTGTCTTGATTGTCGATACACCCGGAAATGGACCCGGAAAAATTGAAGAAATTATCGGGATGAACAAGGCTACAGGTGCTTATCAGTTAGCTTTAGCTGAAGCACGTAAAATCGGACATCCTATTGTAGCTATGGTTATCGGACGTGCTATTAGTGGTGCTTTCTTATGCCATGGTTTACAGGCAGACAATATCCTTTCTTTAGCTCAAGATTATGGCACAATGATTCACGTGATGCCTTTAACCAGTATTTCGCGGATTACTAAATTAGATATTGAGCGCTTAGAGGAATTGTCTAAAGGTAATCCAATCTTTGCTGCCGGTGTTAACTTCTTCTATAGATTAGGTGGTGTAGAAGAAATAGTGGAAAACCCGGAAGCTATGAGACCTTTAATTAGGAAACATATTGATTCAGTAAGAGAATTAAAGGTATCCGGTCAAGCCGAAAAACTAGGTCCTTGGGGACGTGGTTTGCTTGGTGACGAACGTGGTGGCAGAGTTTTGCGGAAAAAAGTTATTGAATTAATGGATGCTCAGTATGAAGATATTGCTGAAAAATATTTAACTGTTTAGGAGTGATGGGAATGAAGGACTTCTTAGATAACTTAAAAGTAATGGTAGAAGAATTTGGTGGTGCTCCTACAATTGAGGAAATGCCGCACAGAAGTTTAATTGATAAAGGAATCAATGGACCAACGGCTGCTCATGTTATCGAAGAAGTCCACTCTCCCTTAAATTTAGCTTATCTAACCTTTACCACTGGTTCCTCTGCTTTCCAAAACATAGTCGGGATAACTCATCCGGAAATGGAACGCAGAGTGGAGGCTACCAAGGAGGCTTTAAAGAGAGCGGGAGTAAAATCAAATGATAAGCTTTTATTTACTTATCCTCCCTTAGTGAATGTTTTTTCTAAAGCCGGCTTAGATGCCTATGATGTCCAATGGAGTTTCTTACGTCGCTCTAGTCGAGATGCTTTTTTAGCTGCTCTATATGAAGAAAAACCTGATGTAATTATTGGTGAGTCCTCTTTTTTGAGAGCTTCACTGGAAGATGCCAAAGCAATGGGTATTGTTTCTTATTTGCCTCAAGAGAGAATCATTATTACAGCCGGAACTCCTTTGGACCTTGATTTGTTACAAACTGCTGAGGAAACGATTTCCGCTAAGGTACATGACTTATATGGTTGTCAGGAGTTTGGTTGGCTATTGCTTGATGGAGTGCCTTTACGCACTGACCTCACTTTACTTAAATCCACAGTAGAAGATAAAGGTTATTTTGAAGTTGTTGTGGGAGGACTGCCGACAGGTGACAGTTTCCCTGTTGCTGAGTCCGGTCATGTTTGTAATCCGGAAGGAAAAGTTATTACCTATCGTCGGAAAAGAACTTATCCGGAATATGAGGTTTTTGTGCGGGAGGCAACCCTTTCTTTTCCTGGTACGGTGGGCAGAGTAGCGCGGTCAATTTTAAGAATTAAAGGAAGGGTAGTCAAGGTAGCTCCTGATATTAAAGTTTCGGCACCATATACGGTATTAGAATTAAGACCGGCCTTAGGGAATCCGGATAATAACGAAGGGTTCGTAATTAAAGGGCCTGAAAAGACAGCGCTTTTTGATGACTTGGTAAAGGCTCAGTTAGACTATCAACAGTCCAGCAAAACTGACCCGACCTGGAGGAAAGAAAGGTAAAAATGATTATTAAAAGGCACTATCTAGTGGACATAACGGAGAAAGGGCGCCTAAGCGCTTATGAACAGCTTAAAACTTATGACCCTAGTAAGACGAACCATTTAGTAAAAACCCTTATTTTAGAAGGGTATGATGGTATCCAGGTGCCGGGTATTATGAGGCGTGTAGAAGGCACTGCGTTTAAAGGAATGGTGGCTGTAGGCTTTTCTTCGCCTTATAGATATGGAAAGGGGCAGGGCAGGTTAAGGGTACCGGCATTTGTTCCTAAAGAGGAAATAGTAAAAACAATTACTCCTTATCAGGTTTTAGAAAAACCCATTTCCGGTAGAACTTCTTGTTTAAAAGCTTTACAAGAAGTAAACGAGCTGGCTAAAAATTTGAATATAAACTTAGGGGTTTGGGGTTCTTCCGGTTTAGAAGTGTATACGGGATTACCTTATACTGATAAGGATTCAGATTTAGATTTGTTAATCAGGGGGCAAGACTTTAAGGTTATTGAAGAATTCTACTTTTCCTTATTAGCCATAAGCAAAAAATATGGTTGTCAAATTGATCCGGAATTAGATCTGCCTAATGGCTATGGAGTAAAGCTTGCTGAGCTTTTCATGCATACAACGGATGTTTTAGGGAAAAGTATGAAAGGGGTAAATTTAATCCCCAAAAAAACTATTTTAGAAATGCTTTAAAATTAAAGCATAAATATCAAAAAAAATTATTAAAGGAGGAAAAATGTTATGGAAATTAAATCTCGTGTTCCCGGAAAGGTACTGGAAGTGAAGGTAAGTGAAGGTGATTCTGTTAAGCAGAAAGATGTAGTACTTGTGCTCGAAGCTATGAAAATGAAGCAGCCTGTTGCTGCACCTCAAGACGGTGTAATTAAGGAAATTAAAGTAGCAGCCGGAGATAGAGTTAGCCAGGGTACCGTAATGATTATCATGGAATAGTAAGGTTAATTGATTTTTTAAGGTTTTTAAGGTGGGTAGTACAAAAGAAACCGGTTAAGTTACTGCCCACTTTCTCTCCAATTTAAAAAATTATGTGGAGGTGTATTAGGTATGGCGATATATGGATTAGTATTATTGTCCGCATGTATGTTTGCCGGTGTTTTGTTCGGTGACCTTTTAGGTGTCGCTGTTGGCGTTGAGGCTAACGTTGGCGGTGTTGGTTTTGCAATGTTATTCTTAATTGTTATTTCTGATTATTTGTTAGAACGGGACTTGTTGTCTGAGAAGGCTCAGTCCGGAATAAACTTTTGGGGTATGCTTTATATTCCGGTAGTAGTAGCAATGACAGCTAGACAAAATGTTGTGGCTGCAGTAAGTGGTGGTCCGATGGCAATTTTAGCGGGCGTCTTGTCTGTAGTGGTCGCCTTTGCTTTTATTCCTATCCTTGGTAAAATAGGCGAACCGGGAGTTCCTTTGCCCGATAAAACAGAAGAGAAGGAGGTATAAGCCAGATGGTAAAAGAAATGATTCTTAATATTTTTGTTGAAAATGGTCTGGTTATGGCATTTTTAATTGTTGGTGTTGTTATGTATGTTGCCGGTCTGATTTCTAAGCTTACGAATAAGAGAATCGCCGGTTCAGCCATAGCCATTTTAATCGGTTTAGTCTTGGCGTATGTTGGCGGTATAGCCTCCGGGGAAGGGGCAGGCGGTTTATCTAAGATTCCTTTGTTTTCAGGACTAGGGGTTATGGGTGGCTCGATGCTACGGGACTATTGTATTATTTCTACAGCCTTTGGGGCTCGTTTGTCTGAAATTAAAAATGCCGGTTTAGCCGGTATCATCTCCTTATTTATGGGTGTTATCTCTGCCTTTGTTGTTGGGGCAGTTTTGGCTTTACTGTTTGGTTATAACGATACTGTAAGTGTGGCCACAATTGGGGCCGGCGCCGTAACCTTTATTGTTGGTCCGGTTACCGGGGCAGCTATCGGAGCCAGTTCTGAGGTTATTGCTTTAAGTATTGCTGCCGGTGTAGTGAAATCAATTTTAGTAATGATTTTGACACCTTTTGTAGCTAATATTGTAGGTTTGAATAATCCTAAGGCAGCCATGATTTATGGTGGCTTAATGGGTACAACTAGTGGCACGGCTGCCGGTTTAGCTGCTACTGATGAAAGATTAGTTCCTTATGGAGCGATGACCGCTACTTTTTATACAGGCTTAGGTTGTCTGATGTGTCCCTCTGTATTGTATTTAGCTACTAAAGCTATTCTTGGCTAAACTAAACTCATTATTTAGGGATAAAAGAATGTTTTAAATAGAGGGAGTTGTAATAATTATGATGCAACTCCCTCTTTACAATCATAATTGATTTTTAGGGGGAAATGTCTTGTCAACCCTAGCAAAAGTAGATTTATTTAATGTGAAAATTGAGCAGGAAGCTTGGGAAATTGGGGAAGCATTTTTAAAAAGTATTTTATTTGAGGTTAGCGCATATCCTAAGCCCGGTTTAGTTTGTTCCGGATCCGCGGGTTCTCATCAAGATATGAATATTTTAACCTTTATGGCTAGCTCAGCGACAATAGGTCCGGCCTTTTATCTTTGTGCTCAAGCCGGGAGAAGTCATGGCGGAGCAATTAAGGATTTGTTGCCCAAATTAAGAAAGATTGGACTAGTTTACGAGAGGAAACTTTTAGAAGCGACTAAAGGCATAAATACTCAGCGGGGTCTTCTGTTTGTCGCCGGGTTAACCTGTGGTGTGGCTGGCTATTTATCACAGCGACACAGTAATTTCCGAGCCGAAGAGATTTGCACAGCTATGTCAGAGATGACAGAGGGGATCGTCGCACGGGAATTAGTGAACATCAAAAAAGCCGCTAAGGATAAACTTACGGCCGGGGAACAATTATATTTAGCATATAAAGTAACCGGTATTCGGGGCGAAGTAGAAGCTGGTTTCCCTGCCGTAAAAAATGCGGGGTTACCTGCTTTAAAGGCTGCTATTCAGGAAGGTTATAGATTAAATGATTGTTTGGTTCATATTTTAATCTCTTTAATGACTTGTGTGGAAGATACCACAATTTTATGGCGTAAAGGTCAAGCGACATTAAAAAAGGTGCAAGATTGGTCGCAAAAAGTCTTAAATAAAGGCAGTGTCTTTACTCCGGAAGGTTGGCAGGAAATCTATAAAATGGAGGAACATTTTTTGCAAGAAAATATTAGCCCTGGAGGTTCTGCCGACCTTTTAGCGATTACCATTGGTCTTTATTTATTAGAAAACAAACAGTTGCCCGTGGCTATTTTATGATTTTGTTGATATTAATTCTTTAATTATTTCAGGATCCGGAGTTATATAGAGTGTATTTTGCTTAGTATAAAGCACAAAACCGGGTTTGGCACCTTGCGGTTTCCACACATTTTGTCGCTTAGTATAATCTACGGGAACATTAGTTGAATAACGGGCTTGGGAATGGTAAGCAGCTAACATAGCTGCTTTTTCTATTATTGTAGGAGGAATAGCTTTGTTTTGCGGATTCTTGATGAGGACATGGGAACCAGGAATATTTTTAGGATGAAGCCAAAGATCCTCTTTTTTGGCTATTTTCATGGTGAGCAGGTCGTTTTGCCGATTGTTTTTGCCA
>DUTO01000103.1 GCA_012842035.1 Clostridia bacterium
CAATAACCTGTCCTTCTCGTACCTCATCATTTAGATTAACCAATATTTCTTTACAATAAGCATATCTGGTAATAATTCCTCCAATGAGGAGGAATTAGGCCGGATTATTGTCATTTGTAGTGAGGGAGGAATTATTACCAGATATGCTTATTGTAAAGAAATATTGGTTAATCTAAATGATGAGGTACGAGAAGGACAGGTTATTGCTCGAGTAGGGAAAACGGGAAGGGCTACTTATCCTCAGCTTTTTTTTAGTGTTTCGGTAAAAGGGCAGCCGACAGATCCAACCAAGTTTTTTATGCCTGCGGCGAGTCGTCTCTAAGGAAAAAAGGCTGTACCGTTTCCCGTTCCGTGCTTCGTCCAGAACAGACTAGCACTTGATTCGGGAGAAAGCAAACCACCCTCAACAGTACATCCTTGTCCTGATTCGGGTTGATTCTGACGTTCTGTCAGTCTCTTTTCTTTCTCGACCTCATCTTTATAAGTCTGTTTAGCTGTGCTTTCGCAAAGGAACGGAGAAACGGTACAGCATTTTTTCTGTGGGGGAGGAAGGGAAAATTTTTTGTTGCTTAGTTGTGGAAAGAAATATATTATAAATGTAGTATTGATTATGCTCCAGTGATTATTCTGAGGAGGATTAATAGCTTTGCAGCAATTTAAACAAGTATTAGTAGAAGAAATTCTGCCTAAAGTAAGAAAACCGTTACGTTATTTAGGAAATGAATATAATACGGTGAAAAAAGATTGGAAGGCAGTTAAACTGCGTTCTCTTTTTGCTTTTCCTGATGTTTATGAAGTAGGGATGTCACATTTAGGCTTACAGATTCTCTATGGCTTAGTTAATGAGCAAGCAGAATATTTAATGGAAAGAGTTTTTGCTCCTTGGCCGGATATGGAGGAAGAATTACGTATTCGAGGGCTACCGCTTTTTAGTTTGGAGTCTTTAAGACCACTTACTGATTTTGATTGTATCGGTTTTACTTTGCAATATGAAATGAGCTACACTAATATTCTTAACATCTTAGATTTAGGAGGTATTCCTCTTCAAGCTAAAGAGCGAGGTAATGAAAAACCTATAATTATGGCCGGTGGACCTTGTGTCTATAATCCCGAACCTTTAGTTGATTTTATTGATTTTTTTGTTTTAGGTGAAGGGGAAGAGGTTCTTTTGGAAATTTTTGAGGTAATGGCTGAACATCGGATTTTAAGACAAGGGAAACAGGATAAAAAAGTATTATTAAAAGAATTAGCCTGTATTCAAGGTGTATATGTACCAGCCTTTTATAAAGCTTTTTATGATAAAAAGAGAAGATTTACCGGAATTAAAGTAAAAGAGCAGGGGGTTGCTCCTCAAGTTGTGAAGAGAGTGGTTAAAGACCTGGATCACGCTTATTTTCCTTTAAAACCTATTGTTCCTTATTTGGAAGTGGTACATGACCGGATGATGTTGGAGGTTTTAAGAGGTTGTACGAGGGGTTGTCGTTTTTGTCAAGCCGGGTTTCTTTATCGTCCGGTGCGAGAGCGTAGTAAAGATTTACTTTTGCAACAGGCGGAGAAAATTAGTGAAGCGACAGGACATAATGAAATTTCGCTTACTTCTTTGAGTACAAGTGATTATACCGGTGTGGAAGCTTTGTTACGGGAAACATTAAATCTCTTTGCGGGAAAAAATATTGGGGTGTCTTTGCCTTCTTTACGTGTGGATTCTTTTTCGGTGAATTTAGCCAAAGAGGTACAAAGGGTTAGAAAAACCGGGCTAACTTTTGCTCCGGAAGCCGGAACACAGCGTTTACGGGACGTAAATTTTCTTCTGTAACATTCTTATTGATCACGTCCCGTAAACGCTGTGTCCCGGCTTCTGGAGCAAAAGTAAGCCCCGTTTTTCTAACCCTTTGTACTTCTTTGCGGGAAACATTAAATCTCTTTGCG
>DUTO01000104.1 GCA_012842035.1 Clostridia bacterium
AGTGATTTTGTAACCTTAAAAGTCTTAATGATGTTTCTACAACCCAAGTAATTAATTGAGGCTCCGCAAGATAAGCCTTACTACCCACACGTGGATAATATTTTATGCCTCGCTCTACTTTTTTCGTCTTTACATTTACTGTCGCCAATAATTGCACTTCTGCTATTGTACTATAGTTATTCTCCTCACCTAATTCTTGCTGCATAATAAGTTGCCCTTTTTCATGTAATTTGACAAAAATAATCTTCCCCAATATAGCCATATTATCGCATTCTATAAAAATAAGTTCCCCTACCCGTGCCCCTCCTAAACTACTAGGCATATGCATTTTTATCATATTAGGAGAAACTTCTAAAACTATTCCAATATAATAATGTTTCTTAAAAAAATTAAGAGATATTTCACCCATCTCCTTGCCTCCTTTGATCGTTTTTGCGCGAATGTTATACACTCTTCCCTATTTATAAAATAACATTTTTCGAGCAATTTTTCAAATTTATGTCTTAAAATCGACATAGCTAAAACGAAAATTTAATTATATAATGATGATATGTTCACTTTGGGAGGCGAAAACCTTGGTTTTTTCCAGTTTGATTTTTCTTTATGCCTTTTTACCTCTTAATTTTATTTTTTATTTTTTATCGAAAAACCAAACCTATCGTAATTGGGTTTTAATTATTTTTTCCCTTGTTTTCTATGCTTGGGGCGAACCGGTCTGGGTAAGTTTGCTTATTTTTAGTTCGCTCATCGACTATTTTTTGGGGCTAGCTGTCGAAAAACATCGCGGGCACTGGCAAAGTAAAGCCTTTCTGATTACGTCTATTACCATCAACCTCTCCCTTTTAGGTTTCTTTAAGTATTTCGACTTTATTATCCAAAATATTAATTATTTACTAGGAGCAAATTTACCTTTACATCATTTTGGACTACCGATCGGAATTTCCTTTTATACTTTCCAGACAATCTCTTATATTGTCGATGTTTACCGCGGTGAAGTCACGGCTCAAAAATCATTCCCCAAATTTCTCCTCTTCATCTCCCTCTTTCATCAACTAGTAGCCGGACCGATTGTTCGCTATAAAGATATTGCCTCCGCTATTAATAATAGAGTTCATTCCCGCTCCCTATTTAATGAAGGCATTAATCGTTTTGTTACCGGACTTGGAAAAAAGGTAGTCCTCGCCAATACTGCCGGAGAAATTGCCGAAGTTTTTCTCCAAGGAGACTTCTCCACTCTACCTGTCTTAGGGGCCTGGTTTGGCATCACTCTTTTTAGCTTGCAAATCTATTTCGATTTCTCCGCTTATTCCGATATGGCTATCGGACTGGGAAAAATCTTTGGCTTCTCCTATAAAGAAAACTTTAATTATCCGTATATCTCTCGTTCGGCTACCGAGTTCTGGCGTCGCTGGCATATTTCCCTAGGGAGCTTTTTTAGAGATTACCTCTATATCCCCTTAGGAGGAAACAGAAAACACCATCTACGCAACCTCTTTATCGTCTGGTTTTTGACAGGTCTATGGCATGGTGCCAGTTGGAACTTTGTCCTCTGGGGCTTATATTTCGGACTACTAATCGCCTTAGAAAGAAAATTCCTCTGCAAGGTACTAGAAAAATTGCCGCGCTGGATAGCACATTGCTACTTAATTTTTGCCGTTCTTATTAGTTGGGTCTTTTTCTATTATACAGATTTACACAGTATAAAAGAGTTTCTGGGAGTTATGTTTGCATTTGGTTCCAGAGAACTAATCAACACCCAGCTAAGTATTTATTTCAGTAACTATTTTCTCTTCTTCTTGCTTGCTCTACTTGCCTGTACGCCCATCACCAAAGTTATCCAAAAAACCATGCACTATCTTACCGCCCGAAACACCCGTCGTGCTTTCCTTTATCAAGAAGCACTTCGTCCTTCCTTAAACTTTGTACTTCTTGCTTTAGCAACCATTCTACTGGTAGGCAAGTCCTATAATCCTTTCCTCTATTTCAGATTCTAACTTAAATTCTTAATTTTAATGATCCTAAGTAGGTGACTTTTATGAAGAAACACCATCTTAATATTTTATTATTTCTGATCCCCCTTTTCCTTTTGGGTATCCTTAACTTATTTACGCCACATAAACCGGCAATTTCTCAATTAGAAAATAGAACTTTAAAAACAAAACCTCTTTTCACAACTGAGAAACTTTTTAGTGGAGAATATTTTCAAGAGTATGAAGAATACTTTGCTGATAACTTTATTTTTCGTGAAAAATTTGTTGATATTAGTGGCAAAATTAAAGACCTCTGGCGTCTACCCGGTAAAGATAAGGTAACCATTGTCCTCAACGAAGGAGCTAATGTTGCCGCCATACAAAACAAAGAAACATCACACGGAGAAAACGATACATCAAAAACAGATACCCCTTCACAAACGAATAATAATGACCGGAAAAACGAAATGACCGATAAAAAAAATCGGACAAACATCGAGGGAAGAGTGCTTGTCTTTAATGACTGCGCTATGGAAATTCACACTTATAATGCTGAAGCAAGTAAATACTATGCTGACTTTATTAACCAGTTTCAAGAAAACCTACCCAATAATAAAATCAAAGTTTATTCCTTAATCGCTCCTACGCAAATTGAATTTATCACTGAGTCTAAATACAAAAACCTTTCCTCACCCCAAAAAGAAACTATAGCTTATGTAAATAAACATCTTGGACCACAAATTATTCCTGTTGATGCTTATCAAGCCTTACAGCAAAACATTGACCAATATATCTATTTTCGCTCAGACCACCACTGGACCGCCCTAGGAGCATATTATGCTTATACAGCATTCATGGAAACGAAAAGCGAAAAACCGCTTCCTATAGAGCAATATAAAGTTAAAAAAGTAACTCCTTACCTTGGTTCTTTATATTCCACAACTTTAAGCCAAAAAATAAGAGAAAACCCTGATACAGTTTTTCTCTACCAACCTTTGCTCAAACATGAATATATTGTTTACTACGAAAACCCGATCAAAATAGACTTACTTGACATGCGTCATGCCGAAAATAAAAATAAATATGGCATCTTTTTAGGTGGTGACCATCCTTGGGGTAAAATTACCACCGAAATAAAAAATGGCAAGAAAATCATTATTATCAAAGACTCTTACGCTAATGCTTTTGTCCCTTTTCTTCTTCCCCACTATGAAGAAATTTATATTGTCGACCCACGGCAATTCAATTTGGATATTTTTACCTTTATTAAAGAAAACGGAATCCAAGAAGTACTCTTTTTAAACTACGTCTTAGTTACAGACAACAACGGTTTTACGGACCTTCTCCGCCAAATGTCCAACTTACCTTAAAACCAGCCTATAAACTGAGCTAATAACACACCAGAACCTATTATCCACAAATAAATCGAGAATCCCTTTAAAGACTTATTCTGAATAATATCTAACATCCAACGAACAGCAATATATCCACAAACAGCAGCCACCAAAGTACCTATAGCTAAAGCAGATAAGCTAATCCCTTCAATATTGCCTTTAAACAGGTCTACACTTTGTACTACCACCGCACCTAAAATAGCCGGAAGAGAAAGCAAAAAAGAAAATCTAGCTGCGGTCTTCCGATCTATACCCTGAAATAACGAACCCGCTATTGTTAAACCGGAACGCGAAATGCCCGGAATAATAGCTATCCCCTGTAATGTACCGACAATAAAGGAATCTTTAAAAGAAATATTAGGTATATCTTTTAAGCCTCTCTCCTTAATATAATCAGCAAGCCAAAGAATAACCCCTGTCGCTAAAAAACTCCAGCCTAAGATAACTCCCGTTCGCGCTAATTCCTCAAAAGAATCTTTGAACAATACACCAATTAACCCCGTCGGAATAGTGCCCACAACCACCAACAGAGTTAAATGACTAAACGGCTTTTTAACCATTTCCACAATATCACGCCAAAAAACAGCTACTACTGCTACCAATGTCCCCAAATGTAACATTGTATCCAAAAGCAAACCTGCTTCCGCTAAGCCGAATAATTTTCGAAATAACAACAGATGGCCACTACTACTTACGGGTAAAAATTCTGTGAAACCTTGAACAGCCCCCAAGATCACAGCTTTAATTATTTCTTCCATTCACAAATCCTCCACTAAATTATTTTACGCTAAAGGAATTAACTCCACGTCTCCTTGTACCGCCATTTTATCATCTAAAATAGCTACCGCACCCCGTACACCGGGTATCGTTACCGCCCAAGTAACAACCTTAGCTAAATCAGCACTTTCCTGCACCAGATTACACGCCGCTGTAGCTACCGCATCAGCTAAAACCGCTGAAGGAGCAAGGATCACCACAGCATCAGCCCGCCCCAAACTTAAACTATGCCCTCTTTAGGTATTTGTACATCTTCG
>DUTO01000105.1 GCA_012842035.1 Clostridia bacterium
AGGGGTAATTTCTAAGACCATAATTTCAATTTCTTTACCAATCATAATACTTTCATTTTTTTTTCTAGTCAGTACTAACATGGTGACTCCCCTCTCCCTGGCAATTCTGCTTAGCTTTCTGCATTTCCTCTAACACTAAATGCTTCGTTGTATAATTTTTATGATATAAAACAATTTGTTTTCCCTTTTTTAACTGAGCATTGATCACTAAGGGAGCCAAAAGGTTCGCCGTCATTTTCTTGACATCCTGGGGAATTACAGCCAAACAAAAAACTGCTGCTTCTTGCGGTTTCTCTAAACCGAGTTCCTCCACATCTTCAGCAGATAATTCAAGTTCATAATCAGGCTTAAACAGAAAAGGATTAAGTAAAACAAAGGCAAGATTAGGGTCATCTAAAGATTGCAACCACCACAAAGGACTTTCTGGCTCTTCATTTTCCAACAAAATATAGCGTTTTTTATCTTCAAAAGCAAACAACCCCTGTGGAAAAGTAATCACTTTATCCTCTGCCACTTCTAAAGTCCCAAAATGCTTAGTTTCAATAATCATCAATTTCCCTCTCCTTCTTCCCCACTTCACTCTATTTTCTATGTTTTTTTAAATTGCCTGCGAATAATTTACGCCCTTTGATCTACATAACGTATCTCGACTTTCCCGTATTGTTTCATATAAATCTCTAAATTGCCGGGCTGATACTTAATTTGAGGATAACGTGGTATAAATTCAGACAGACCTTTAAGTACACGCCAATCAAGTTTCAGACTACCCGTTACCTCAAACTCCGGTTGACTTTGCGGAATAAAAGCAATATTCCATTCACGATCATTTTCCCGCTCCATTCTCTGCATAGCAATTTCGCCAATGATGTCTTCTTCTGTGTTCTCTATCCGAGCTAGTTGGTCGCCCTCTTCAGCCATTTGCCCCGTATATTCAAAAGCAATTTCTCGCCCTATTTGAGCCGCATCTTCAGTAATCTCTACCGTATTTTTAATCCCACACTCATAAAAACAACGCGACTGGTCAATCAAAACTTGAATAGGTTCTCGCTCCATGACCAGTTCTGTCTTTTGCTGTTTCATTTTTAATTCGCCCTGGGGTTGTTTAATCTCTAAAACCGGTGGAGTAGTGCGCATCCCCAGTTGAGACCAAGTTGTCCGTATTTCCAGCGACATCTCCACCACCCCCTAACCTTTATAACCTCTTAAAAGCTCTAGGACATTCTGACCGCGGCTACGGATACCCGAAGATAGACCTTGATAAAACATATCTCGTATTATCTTATAAAATCAACTAAAGTCGGCATAATTACTCTCGCCCCCACCGCCAAAGAAGCACGATAAACACTTTCTTGTTCCTTTAACTGCATAATTACCCAAGCAGGGTCTACCCCATCTACTTCTGCTTGCAAATTAGAAAAATTAATTTCCTGCTCCTCTAAACGAGCTTTAGTCATTTCCAAGCGATTAACACTAGCTCCCACTTTAGCCCGACTCGCTAAAACCTCATCAATCACAGCTTGTATCGTTCCGATATCATCTTCACTTAAAGCCTGTGCATCATTAGTTTCTAAATGGTCCACAATATTTTGCAAAGTCTCAAAAACACCCGGCTCCACAAAAACCTCTTCTGCCGTAAGATTAATGGGGATTTCTACCCCGACCCCTATTTCATACTGAATACTGGTCGCATTATGTTGCCATGCTCCCTCTACATAAGGTTTTTCCGTTGTATTCGTACCTCCAAAGATATAACGATCACCGTGTGTAGTATTGGCAATAACGCCAATCTCTTCCTTAATCTGTTTAACTTCAGCACAAATAGCCATCCGTTCATCAGTATCAAGAGGGTCATTAGCCCCTTGTACTGTCAATTCATAAACCCTTTGCAAAGCTGAAGTTAAACTATCCAAAGCATCATCAGTAGTATTTAACCAACCTAAAGCATCTTGCACATTATCTTGAAACTGGGCATTTTCCCTTAAACGTGAAGCCAGACGCAAACTCTCCACCATACCCGTAGGGTCTTCCGAAGGCTTACTAATACGTCTTCCTGTAGTCAATTGATTCTGCATTCTTTCTAAAGTACGTATATTGCGCGAC
>DUTO01000106.1 GCA_012842035.1 Clostridia bacterium
AAAGAAAGCCCATAGGCCTGCAAACGTTGCGGAACGGCCGAAATACGAATTTCACGTTTCACTCCTCCGGAAACCGTAACCGAAGCTACCCCTTCGACCCTTTCTAAACGAGGCTGAATGACATCAGTAGCCAGTTTATCTAAATCAACAAGGTCATAATCACCACTAAAGCCGATCACAATAATCGGCATCATATTAGGGTCTAATTTAAGGATCATTGTTTTATCCGCATCGGCCGGGAGAAATGAGGAAATTAAATCTATTTTTTCCCTCATCTGGTTAATGGCAAAGTTCATATCTGTACCCCAACTAAATTCCAAAACAACTAAGGAACTTCCCTGTCGAGAAATGGAATTAATGCTCTTAATTCCATTCACCGTTCCTAACGCACTTTCTAAAGGCCGGGTAACTAATTCCTCCATCTCTTCCGGTCCCACATTCTCATAAGATGTTATCGCTAAAGCCAACGGCAGATCTAACTCCGGAAACAAGTCCAGATTCAATTTATTCATAGAAACTAAACCTAATAAAACAATGAGCAGGAAAATCATGGCAATAGTGACAGGACGTCTCACAGCAAAGTCGGAAAGCTTCATTTGTTTTCACCCCTTGCCAAAGGAGCAACAGAACTACCATCTTTCACACCATATTGTCCTTCCACAATCAACATTTCCCCTTTACTTAAGCCCTTAACTACTTCAGCCCGTTCTCCCAAAGTTAAGCCTAATTCTACTTCACGCATTTTAGCTAAATCGCTTTCCACTACAAAAACCACTTGTTTTTGTTCAAAATCCACTACCGCATACTGTGGAATAACTAAAACATTTTCTTTGCGCTCTGTAACAAGCTGCACTTCACCATACATACCATCTTTCAAGAGTCCTTTGTTATTAGGTACAGATAAAGTTACCGGATAAGCCTTGGTACGTGGGTCTATCTGAGGCGGAATAATCATAATCACACCTTTGAATTTTTCCTCACTTACTGCAGGTACACTAACTTCCATCTGGGCACCTTTCTTTAATTTATTAATATAGGCTTCACCAACCTGAATTTCTAATTCTAAACAATCTATATCCACAATCGAAATAAGAGGAGTACTTCCGGCTAATTGTCCCTCTATGGCCGCCACAGAAGCTACAATGCCATTCAGCGGACTTAAAAGAGAACAATTCTCTTTTTGAATCTGTAAATTCTCTAAAGCAGTTTCTGATTGTTCTAATTGTAACTTAGAAACAGCGCCTATCGCATAAAGCTCTTGATTGCGCTCATGAGCCAACTGCGCCTGTCCCAGTTGCAAATCAAGTTCGCGTGAATCAAAAATTACTAAAGGAGTATCCTTAGTAACATAATCGCCCACTTCGACAAGCACATCCACAATCTTGAAAACAGGACTTTTAGCGACAACAAAAACTTCTTCTTGCGCTTTTAATAACCCCCCCAAAGGAATTGTTTTTTCCAATGTGCCTAACTGTACGCTTTCTACAGCAACCGGGATTTTTTGTACTTCTGGTTCTATGGTTTCTTGTTTTTTCTCTTGCGTCTTACAACCTGTTAAAACTACACTGAGCATTATAACTATAGTCAATACAAGTATTAATCTTTTTTTCGTCATCCTCTTGCCTCCCCTAATTTTTCCGACCGAACAGTCAGTCACTAAGTTATATTGTAAATTTTCTGTCCCTCCTTGTCAATATAAGCTAACAGAATAAAAATATCTTGTTGCAATATTATATGAATTGTAAATATAATTATAAGTAAGAGAGAAACAACCATAAAAAAGAACGGAGATTATTAATTTATGAAAAAGAGAGAGTTCCTTTTATGTTTAAGTTTTCTAATTTTACTTTCCATAGGTTATTTTTACCTAAGTGTAGTTTATGTCGATCTTTTTAGCTTTAGCCTTTCGCCTGTAAAAGCCTATATTAAAACAGGTAGTGCTGTTTACTTTATTTTTGGCTCCATGATTTTTTTCGCTGGGCTTCTTCTCCTTTTAGAAAGACGTGACCCTTCTAAAACATTAGCCTGGTTATTAATTCTCATTTTTTTACCCCTGGTAGGTTTTCTTATTTATCTTGTTTTCGGCAGACATCCGCGTAAACAAAGAATAACGCGCAAAAAGAAAGCATTGAACAATAACCTTTATCCCCTTGATTGTTCGCTTTATCAAAGCCCCCTACCCAGTAATACTGAAGCACAAGAAAAGTCTAGACTAATCGAACTTATTTATAATAATGCGGACTTCCCCCCCACTACCGATAATGAAATACAAGTATTAACTGATGGACAAGAAATCTTTCCCGCCTTTATAGAAGCAATGGAAAAAGCCCAGAAACATATCCACTTAGAAACATATATCCTCAGAGATGACGATATCGGCAAAACAATTGCCGACCTTCTCTGTACAAAAGCAAAAGAAGGTGTTCAAGTACGCCTCATTTATGATGGGCTCGGTTCACGCCACCTCAGTAAAGAATATCTGGCAAAATTACGCACTGCCGGTGTAGAAATAGCTGTTTTCTTCCCTGTCAAACTACCTTTTTTACACAGGAAAATTAATTTTCGCAACCACCGTAAAATTTTAATTGTGGATGGGAGCACGGGTTTTGTGGGTGGAGCTAATATTGGCGATGAATATCTAGGAAAAAACCCCACAATCGGCTACTGGCGTGATACACAAGTTCGTTTTAAAGGAAGTGCCGTCCATTTCCTGCAACGTATCTTCTTGCAAGACTGGCACTTTATTACCGGAAAATATTTAGAAAACAATTTCACTGACCTTTTCCCCCAAGCTAAAACAAATGGTGAACACATCGTGCAAATAACGGCTAGTGGACCGGACAGCCAATGGGAAGCCATTATGCAAGTTTATTATTATACTATAGCCACTGCTGAAAAGTCAGTTTATATCACCTCCCCCTACTTTATTCCCAATGAAAGTATTCTCACTGCCTTAAAAACTGCTGCCTTAAGTGGTGTAGACGTTAAACTTATTCTCCCGGCCAAACCCGACCATAAATTAGTCTTCTGGGCCGCTATGTCTTATCTTGAGGAACTACTGGAGAGCGGGGTCGAAATTTACTTTTATCATAAAGGCTTTATTCATTCTAAGGTTCTCACCGTTGATGGAATTGTCACTTCCATCGGTTCCGCTAATATGGATCAACGTAGCTTTAGCCTTAATTTTGAAGTTAATGCTTTTATCTATGACCAAGAAACAGCCTTAAGATTAGAACAAGATTTTCAAGAAGACTTACGACATGCCCAAAAACTAAGTCTAGAAGAATTCCAAAACCGTTCCCTGGGAGATCATTTTCTCGAATCTATCGCCCGCCTCTTCTCCCCCTTGCTTTAAAATGCTCCTTGCTCTGCACACAAATAAAAAAGGGACGCTTCACCTATCATGTCTTTTCATGAGCGGTGAAACGTCCCTTTTCTCTTCTCTCTACTGTTTTAACTTCACAACCTGACTATAGACCCAACCAATCGTCCCATCAGGTAACTTCACATTATACCAGCCATTCTCTTCTTTCTGTACATACATGCCTTCTTCCCGTGTTACCTGCTTTAAAACATCAGCTTCCAAGGTTGGCGCACTACGTAAGTTTACATAATTTTGCGTATTAATATAAACGGTCTTACCTACCATAGAAGTCGCCGGTTTTTGCGGTTCTGGCTCCGGTTTCTTCTCTTGCTCCTCTTCCTTCTTCTCTTTATCTTGCGGCTGAGAAGTAACAGGTGTCGTTGTTGGTTTAGAAGAAGCGGAAGGAGTAAGGTTTATTTTATCTTGTAATTCATTGATTGTATTTTGTAATGCTTTAGCTTGTACGGAAAGCTCAGCAACAGTTTTTTCTAAATCCGTAACTCTTTCTTGAATCGCCTTATCGGCATAACTTTTAGTAACAACCGGGTCATCACTGGAACCCGGGGCAGGTGAATCGCCCATAACTGCCTTCCCTAGGGTAAACCCCACGACAATAGATACAATAGCCCCAATAATAATAAACCCACGCAGTCTCATCTCTACACCTCTTTTTCAAACTTATTTTTAAACAAACTTTTATTTTATAAAATGCTGATAGACCTTTTCCTCTTTGACCTGACTCTGTTTGTCACACTTCGGTTTCCCCTGTCCATGCAAGATACCCAGTTTTTCGGCTCCGATACAGAAACCTAAAATCAAAGCTACCATAATCAACATGCCCTGAGCAGTTGTCACTAAAGCCATAATAATCGCCGAAAAACTTAAAACAACACTCACCCCATACATAGCCAATACTGTATGTTCATGTGATAAACCTAATCTCAATAAACGATGATGCAGATGTTCTTTATCGGCACTAAAAATTGGTTTACCCCCGAAATAACGTCGCACAATAGCAAACAAAGTATCAAGAATCGGTACACCTAAAATCACTACCGGTAAAAACAAAGAAATGATCGTCGCACTTTTCGTTAAGCCAATGATCGCTAAAACGGAGAGGTTAAAACCTAAAAAGAGCGATCCGGTATCCCCCATAAAAATTTGCGCAGGATGAAAATTATATTTTAGAAAACCAAAAATACTGGCTGCTAAAATAAAGGCTAACATCGCTGTTTGTTGTGATGTTTCCAAATAAGCAATGACCCCGAGTGTTACGGCAGCGATGGCCGAAACGCCGGCCGCCAAACCATCTAAACCATCAATAAGATTAACAGCATTAGTAATCCCAATAATCCACAGTAAAGTCAAAGGATAGCTCCAATAACTTAAGGAAATAACACCTTTGACCGGATGAGTAACAAAATCTACGCGCACACCGGCATACATAACGATACAAGCGGCCACAATCTGCACAGCCAATTTCTGCCGTGCCGTAACCCCTTTAATATCATCAATGATTCCGACCAGGGTAATTAAAAGCCCTCCCCCTAAAAGCCCATAAAGCCCACTGTTCATCTCCGTGGTTAACAGCACCGTCAGCCAAAAACCTAAACAAATGGCCAAACCTCCTAAACGAGGCATCGGCTGGTGATGAACCTTGCGCTGAGCCGGCTGATCCAAAGCTTTGATTTTATATGCTAATTTTTTCACAAGAGGAGTCCCTAAGAAAACTAAGCCAAAGGCTAACAGTAAAGGACCAATTATTCCGCTTTTCACTGATTTTGCCTCCTCCGCAAGCTACGCTCTTGCCTTTTTATCAACACCAAATTATAGCACGTTAAAAAACATTTGTCTACTTACTATTTCTCTAAAGCAAAGGTCAATTCTGCTTCACAAGCAACTTCTTCACCCACTAAAGCACGTGCTTTGCATTTCCCGACCGGCCCCCGCAGCCTCACTACTTCTATTTCCAGTCTTAACTGGTCTCCGGGGACAACCTGACGCCGAAAGCGACAATTATCAATCCGGGCAAAATAAGCAATTTTCCCTTTGTTTTCTGGTTGGGAAAGCACTAATACAGCCCCCGTTTGGGCCAAAGCTTCAATTAATAAAACCCCCGGCATCACCGGTTTTTCCGGAAAATGCCCCTGAAAAAACGGTTCATTGCCTGTGACATTTTTAAGCCCCACAATTCTTTGCTCTGCTTCTAATTCAATAATCCGATCCACTAAAAGAAAAGGATACCGATGTGGTAAAATTTCCTTAATCTCCATAAAATCAAGCATTTTTTCGCCCCATTCCTACTTTTCCTTAAAGATAACCATCGTAACATTATTAATTCGACATCTTTCCCCGTAACCCTTCTTCCTTCTTTTGTCTTTGTTTTAATTTTTGCTTTTTTCTTTTCCTCTTTCCTAACTTAATTTGAGCCACTTTTTTTCGCCTTTACCTTTTGCCAAAAAACCCAAACTTCTTCCTCCTGAAATAAAAAAAGCGAAAAAAGATAAACAAAAACTCCAGCCACAATGCTTAACAAAACATTAACTAATAAAATTTTTAGAGCGGCACCCGGAAAAAGAGAACTGCTTAAATAACGATACAAAGCTAAAGCCGTGATGCCCGTTAACAAAGAACCAACCAAAGACTTAACCACAGAACGCGCAAGGTCGCGGAGGTACAAACAAGGCAAATGTTTCTTTAAAAACACATACATGGCCAAAGCGTTAAAAATAGCGGCTAGCGTATTCGCTAAAGCTAAACCACAATGGCCTAAAGAAGGCATGAAAATAATACTGGCTACAATATTTACCCCAATAGATAATAAACCTAAATAAAGTGGTGTCCGCACATCACCTAAAGCATAATAAGCACGAGTGACCACCATAATCATAGCCGTGGCAAACATCCCTAAACAAAAATAAAAAAGTGCATCGGCAGTCAGCTGAGTAGCTATTTCATCAAAAGCTCCCCTTTCAAAAAGAAGCTTAACAATAGGTATCTTTAAAGCCATTAACCCGGCAGCTGCCGGTAAGGTAATCAATAATACTAATTTTAGGCCCCGCACTAAAGTTAGCCCTAACTCTTGCCGACTTTCTTGAAAAGCTTGTTCTGCTAAAAGAGGAAAAATCACGGTGGAAATAGCTAAAGCAAAAACCCCCATGGGCAAATTCATTAATTTACTCGCATAATTAAGTGCCGAAATACTTCCTTCCCCTAAACCCGAAGCAAAAAACCGATTAATCATTAAATAAATTTGATTAACGGCCGTCCCCAAAAAAATAGGCAATAAATTAAAGAAAAGCCCTTTGACCTCCGGATGCCGTAAATTCCAATCCCAATAATAACGAAAACCAATCTTTTTTAAAACGGGAACTTGGATTAACATGGCTCCTACCATACTAAGCAAAGTACCCCAAGCTAAATAATGAATCCCGTATCGACCCAAACATAGCACAGAAAAAATAATAATTAAGCTAGAAAAACCCGGGGCAAAAGCAGCCACCGCAAAATACTTTTTTGCATTTAAAATTCCCGTAATTAACATTCCACTGCCCATAAAGATAACGGAAGGGAACATGATTTTAGTTAAAGTAGTAGCTAACTCTGCTGTAGAAGCATCAAAACCGGGGGCAGTAAGCAGTACTAAAAACTTTGCTCCCCAGACACCTAATAACGTAAAAACGGTCATAAAAAGTGCAGTCCAATTTAAAGTAATACTGGCAATCCGCCAGGCTTCTTCTTGCTCACCCTTAACTAAATACTTTGTCACCACAGGGACAATGGCTGAAACTAAAGCCATGCCTAAAACAGCCTGTAAAAAGTAAGGTAATGTATAAGCTAAAAGATAAGCATCCGTAAGATAAGTAGCCCCAAATTGATTAGCAATAACCGCTTCTCGACCAAACCCGAGCAGACGACTGCAAACATTAATGACCATAATCAACAAAGCTGCCTGAGTGATACTACGACTCACAAGTTTTCTCCCCCACTAGTGGAATTCTCCAACATGCTCATAGCAATACGAGCTGTCTGCCAAGCTTTCTGATACATAACCTCTGTTCTTTTATCTAATTCCCGGATAATCTCTGCCCGCTGACCATCAACCCAGGTAAGCACTTCCACCAAAGGCTGAGCCTGAAGATTATTGACGGAAAGCAAAGAAACCTGTCCTGCCTGGCGCAAAAAGCGATCAACTTTAGGGTCATAAGAAAGCCCGACCATGGGAACTCCCGCTACAGCAGCCATAATTAAAGCATGAAGTCTCATCCCCACGATCAAATCAAAGTTTTTAGTTAAAGAAAGCAACTCTTCCGGAGAATAATCTTCTTTCAATAATACTCCTTGCTGATTACTTACAAAGTGAATAGCCTCTCGGGCTACAGAAATATCTCCCGGAAATTGCATAGGGACAAAAACAATCTGCCAACCGTCTTCTACCATTTGGTCCAAAGCTTGAGCTAAAGGTTGTAAATAATCATTTTTACCCCAAGGCCGCAAATATACACCTAAAAGTTTTTCTCCTGGACCTCGTTTTACTTCATAACGTTCTAAAATATCTGCACCTAATTTTTCCTCGACTTCTGTTTTCTTAAAACCTAAGACAGGGTCAGCCGTAACAATAATTTCTTGGTGCACTCCCATCGCTACTAAGTCTTTTTTCGATTCTTCATCCCTAACCGTAATTTTATTAACTCCATTTAAGAGCCACGCAGTTAACCTTTTATTCCTCTTCCTACGCAAAGGACCTATCCCTTGAGCATAAACCATAACCGGTTTATCGAAAAGCTTCGCTAAGAAAATTATACCCAAATAATACAAAGGGCTATTACTACTACTCACATCCTGCAAAAGGGAACCTCCCCCACTAAGCAATAAGTCACAACCGGCTAATGCTCTCAGCACCTCCAAAAGCTTCCAGCGATTAAGTGCCTTAACTCCTAATTCGTCATATTGTTTTTTCGTCTTGAGCGGATTATGAGAAAGGACAGTAATTTCTACCTCAGGCTCTATTTGTTTTAAGGTTTTAACAATTGCATAAAGAATCGCCTCATCGCCGGCATTATTAAACCCAAAATAGCCTGAAAGGACAATCTTAGCCATTATTTATTAAGCCTCCTTATGACCACAGCAGTAGCAAACTTCACTACTAACAAGAGCAACAACCCTAACAAAATGCCTAACCACAAACCATGAACAGTACGCAAGAAAGAAATTCCTAAAGGTGTATGCAAATGAG
>DUTO01000107.1 GCA_012842035.1 Clostridia bacterium
TAACTAACACAATCTTTAATAAATCTTCTGCTTTGACCACACTATACAAACTAAAGTTTTCCGTATAAAAAGTAAACTTTCCGCTTGTAGCATCATAAGTGCCACCTAACTTTACTGCCTGCAGATTACCCCAACGATCCTTTTCATAACGTACAGCAGTTAAGAAATTAACATCTTCTTCTGCAATATTTAATCCTGAAAGATTTAAGACCACCTGTATCGGTTCATGGAAACCAACAATCTTTTCCGTATATGCTTCTCCCTTTTCTTCTGTTCTGACAATCTCTGCTTTAAGTTCTATTACCTGTACCCCAATATCCTCAAGACCACAACCTTGTCTTAATGCACTTTCTATTATTTCCTTTTTTTCTGCAACACTAAGAGCTTTTGCTCCTAAATTAAGCCAAGTTTTCTCCTCTTCACTCACATTACTTAATTGCTCAGTCAACAAAGAAGAAGGAGCAAAAGAAATCTGCATTTTTTCCGTTTCCAGCTGCAAACTTTTTTCTTGTTCCCTAACTTTTGCCAGGAGCTGAGGTGAAAAAGAAACTTGTTGATTAACTGTCTTATGTAAATTAACTTTTAATTCATCTCCCTGAGCTAATAACTCAATTAAAATTTCCTCCACACTTTTCTCAACTTCAGAATTTTTTTCAAAGGAAAGAGAAGATGAACCTGAACCTCCCGCTTTACCACCTATCCCTACAATATTACTGGAGTCAGTGCTATACAACCACTCTACAGTATCACCCGTCCGCAAAGTATAATCACCGCCGGAAGTGGCGATAAACTTACCATTAACCTTAACCATCCACCCATTCATGCCGCGATTTTTTTGTCCCTCTATCGCGGTAATAAAATAACTATCGCCTTCATAACTTAACCCTGTTTTTACCAAAGCATCAAAAACTGTGGTCTTCTTTTTATCTAAATTTACCCTTCCGGAAAAAAGCCTTTCGCCAGCTTCTCCCGTAACAGTTACCTCAACCCTGACTTTATTCTCAGAGGGACGAGAAGAACCACCGCCACCACTGCTTATATCTCCATCCCCGCTTACATTTACACCTAAACAAAGGAAGGCATCCAAGGCCCAGATGTTTGCCCCCATATTGCCACTGCCAAAAGTACCTTCAGGATTTTTGGCCTTTTCCCTCATATAATCAACAGGGTTTTTACCCGTGACCTTATGTTGCCAACTATGAGGGTCCTGACCAAGAGCAACTAAAGTAAGGATACTTTCCGCCGTATCAGTAACCGCATCATCAGACCAACCATCACCTACATAAACTACACTGCCGTCTTCCTTAATCTGCCCCTTCAGCCAAGCTAGTCCTTCATCAATTGCTGTATCTATTTCCGCTGTCCTATACTCAGGCAGTTCCGCCTTTAGTGCAGATAAAGACCTGATCGCTTGAGCAGTGGACATAAAATCAGAAAAATAGTCTCCTGCCTTAAGACTTAAGATGTAATCAATACCCTTTTCTACATCAGTCTGACCAAGTGCTCCTACTCGACAAAGTGCATCAAAAACAGGCAAATTTGTCCACTGATTCCAAGCTCCATTGAAAAAAGTACCATCTCCATTATTTTCTTGCCTATGCTGCAAAATTTCTAAAAGCTTTTGAGCTAGAGCATCTTCACCTAGCCCTTTGGCAGCCAAATACTGATAGGCTACATATTTCGCATTAACAATTTCGGCACTCTCATCTACTTCAGCGTTTATAGTATTATCAATTAGATTAATTACAGTAGTTTTTAAGCGACTTTCCCCATAAACCCATTGATCTACAGTAACATTTGCTTCAGTTAAAATGTAGATACTATATGAATCCAGGTCTGTAAATGAAGATGAAACGACCTTACCTCCGGTTTCTATATAGCGGTTATAACTATTGTTTACCGCTTGCTCTGCCAAACTGTCAAAAGGCTCCGTAGCTAATGCTGCTCCCTGATTTCCCGGCAACAATAGAGGTGATAAAAAGAAACACATTACCGTAAAAATAACAAATAACATTAACTTTGCTAATAATTGCTTCGTTGTTTTGTCCCTAAACACATTCATTCCTCATTTCCTCCTTACTTCTTTTCCGAATCAAATAAAATTGCAACCTAAATAAAAAGCCTTAGCTCCTCGTGACGAGAATACTAAGGCTCTGCTTTTTTCCAAACAGCACACATAGGCACGCCTCCCTCCCCCGCGAAGGTTTTTTACGGCAGTAGCAGGCAGGTCTCCTGACTTAGGGCTTAATTACTCCTTGTCCTTCCCAGAAAATCCAGTGGCTAAGGAAAATACTTCTCCCTCACAGTGGCGCGGCCGTCCGAGATTCTCACTCGGTTCCCTATTCTCCCTTTAAAAATAGGCACCTACTACCATCTTGACTTTTTAATCAAAATTAACACGTTAACCAAAACTTGTCAAGCTATTCTTTTTAATCCTTCAGTAACGCCCACCTCTCCAGGGTTTAGGCCGAACATACTTTATTTCTTCTCTTGTGCTCACCTTAGCCATGTTTTTTTCCTCATTTTCTTCCTGTCTTATACTTTTAACCTCATCAAAATATTCCTGAATACTTTTTTTATTACTCTGTGCAAGTTCTGACACTTCTATTGCCTTCCCTTCTACTGCCATAAACACAGCTCTTTCTAAGGTCTCTATTCCACGACCGCCATTATATGGACTATATTTTTCCTCTAATTCAGCCAATTGCAAAACACGTTTCTTGAATTTTTCATCTATAGAAGCACCAAGATACATACTTTCAACCATTTTTTCTCCTACCATAACCCAAAGGCGTGCCCTTGTCTTATATTCTTGTTTTGTTTTTTCAACTTGGCGATATTCTTCTTTTATTTTGGCTAATCTTTGGGCATCTTTTCCATAGGCAAGATCTATTGCCATCTTGGCCAGCACCGGATTGAAGATACGTTCTATTGCTGATGTTTTATCCGCAATTCTAAAACGATTTTCCAAATTCTCTCCTGCTTCCGCGAGTTTTTTCAAAACTTTCATATCAGCGGAAATACTTTTGGCGTATTTAACAAATCCCGCATAACTACTCACTTCAAAATCATTCTCATTTAAATATATTGGTATCTGCTCTGCTTCTCTAATTAGCTTTTCCAGACCGTAATCCGCTTCTATTTTTTTAAATTGAGCCAGCCTTGTCTTGAGCCTATCTAGTAATCCCATCACAATTCAGCTCCTTTTATTCCGTTTTCCCACACTTCAATTTCTTTAGATAATTATAGCATAGTGTTTAATATTTAAACAACTTGGGTTTTCTTCTAATTTTCTAGGGCAAAAATACTTTTCACCCTTTTGTAAACAAGAAAAGTAACTATGGAGGAAATCCCGAATTTAACCAGATTAAACGGAATTACCGCACTTACTAAAAGAGGAAGGGCTTCATTAGTAGGAATACCCCAAAGAGGGAAAAACACATAATAATCAGCTACTGCCATTACCAAAGAAGCGACTATCGTGCCTATAACTAAAGATAAGGCTGCCATCCCCTTCGTCTTACGATACCGGTAAACTAATCCCGCTACCCAAACCATTGTTCCCCCGGACACAAAATTAGCCGTCATGCCAATAAGCCCGGCTCTGGAAGCACCAATCAAATATCCAATTGTACATTTCATCAACTGTACTAGTATTCCCGCCCAAGGTCCAAAAGCAAAAGTAGCAATCAAGCCCGGAATATCACCGGGATCATATGTTAAAAACCCTGGAAAAGGCGGGATGGGGAAAGCAATAAAATACATTAAGAGAAAACCAAAAGCAGTAAGCACCGCTAAGCGAACTAATTTTTTTGTCATCATCTTTACATCTTCTCCTTATTATTAAACTCTTTAAACAAAAAAACAAACCCGAAGGATTTTTCCCTCGGGTTATCTAAACAAAATAAAACTAATTACAACATCTTCACTTTCCTCCCTTCTCCCTTCCAGACTCTAACTGTCGGCTCCGGATTTTCACCAGATCAACCAAAAAGGCTCGCGGGCTTTACCGCCGGTAAGGAATTTCACCTCTCCCCGAAGAAATTGCTATTCTGTTGTCTTCTTTATTATAATAAACAAAAAGCACTTATACAAGAGATATCAAAAAAGTTCCGAACTTGTTTATTCAAATTAAAAAAGATATACTTGAATATAAGAAAATACTTTACAATTAACACGAATTCTCAACATAATGTCAGGAGAATCGCGAATGAGCAGGTTGGCTTTAAAGTCTTTAACTAGGTTAAAATGGAATACTATAAATATTTTTTTATCAAAGATATTAACGTTTATGTCATTTTATGTTATTGGAGTAAAGTTAAATTCAAGAATATATGGAATCAAGAGTATTGCTTTTATAATTATAGGTCTGACTGATAAATGCACTCAATTCAGAATAGCAAAAGGAATTAGACCCAAAGAGGTAACCAGCGAAGAATTGGATAGTTTATTTTGGTTTAATCTACTTCTCGGCATAATTGTAGCAATAATAATGACCTTAATTATTTATCCAATTAGTATTTATTTTAATTTCTTAATCTTATTTTATTTAATTGCCTTGTCTTCGATATCCTACTTATTTAAGCCAATGAATTTAGTTTTTAATGCGCTTTTACAAAAAGAGGCCAAATATAAAGAGATAGAAGAAGGTAAAGTTATCAAGTCCGTTTTAACAAAATTATCCTTAATCTTTTTTATTAACCTTAATTTTAACATATATTCCTTTGCCTTCAGTCACATTCTGGGAGTCGCCGGTTTAACCCTATATCTCTGCTATATTTTTAAGAAAAATAAAATGTGGCTACCTAGTTTAAATCTTAATTTCAATCAAGCGCAACAGTTTTATCATTTAGATAAGCTTGTTTATTTAAGAAATATTTTAAATTATTTAATAGAAAATGTACATGCTGTTGTTATCGGGCTTGTCTTTGGTTATGAAAGCTTAGGGGTATATAATTTTGCCAAAAATTTATTAAGAAAAATTGGGAATACCATTTCACAAACATTTAAAGATATCTCTAGCTTCTTTTTTAAAGAAGCAAGAAAAGATAAACTTGCCCATTCTGGTCAATACTACCTAACATTCACTAAAGTTATTTCTTTGCTTATTATCCCCATATCCATATTTGTTGCTTTTTTTGCAGATGACCTCTTACATTTTTTCTTTAAACATAAATGGGATGACGCAATCATAATGATAAGGATTTTTTCGATAATACTAGTGTTTGATGTCTTTGCCAAAGGATTTATAATTCCGGGGTTATATGCATTTGACAAATCACGAGAAGTATTAATAAAAGAAATGTTTTTTGTTCCTTTAAGTTTAATTTTACTTATCATCACTGCTTTTATTTCAGCAGAAGCAGTAGCCTTAACCTACTTAATTGTAGTAGTCCTAAAAACTAATAGCACTCAGATTTTATTAAACAGAGTATGTGGTATAACTTCAAAAGCATATTATGGACAAATCCTTTCAACAATTATTATTTCTGCCGTATCAATAACAGGAACCTTAATAGCAAAAACCTTAATCTTTGACTTAAATATAATTTATTTGGGAATGATTTTTTCTTTAACCTATATGATTATGCTTACCTTTAAAGAAAAACGGAATTTCCTATTACTAAAACAACTTGTTGTCAATAAAGGATAATCTTCACAGGGTATTAAAAGAATATCTAAAAAAAAGAAAAATAAAAACACATGAGGATGATTAAGATGATTGATGTTTCGGTAATTATACCTGTCTTTAATGACTTAAAAGCAATAAAGCTGACCCTAGAAGCCTTAAAAAAACAAACTTATCCTAAGGATAAGTTTGAAATAATCATAGTTGATAATGGCTCTACGGATGGAACATTTGAGTGGTTATCTCAACAAAAGGGTATTATCTTACTTCAGGAAATCAATTATCTTAACAGTCCTTATTCTGCAAGAAATCGAGGAATCGAAATAGCCAATGGAGCAATTATTGCTTTGCTAGATTCCACTTGTGTCCCCAATTTAGATTGGTTAGAAAAAGGGGTAAAATTTTTTCATACTAATCAAGATGACCTCTTTGGTGGAAATGTTATTTTTAATTTTGAAGAAAAGATAACCGCGGCAAAAGTATATGACTCAATTACTAATATACAAATGGAGCGAATAATTAAAGAAAGAAATGTCGCTGTAACGGCAAACCTTTGGATTAAGAAACACGTATTTAATGAAATAGGGTTATTTGTCGAAGGAATTAGATCGGGGGAAGACATCGCTTGGACAGGTAGATGTACCAGCCAAGGGTATCAATTAGGATACTGTGAACATTGTATTACCTATAAATTTGCCAGGGATACCAAAGCATTACTCAAAAAACGGTTTCGTACGGGAAAAGGGGCACCTCGTATCTGGAAAACGCAAGACACCTATAGAGAAAAACTAAAACACCCCTTTAAAAAGTTATTTCCGCCTCGCCCTGGGTATATAAAAAAAATCTTAAAAAGAAACCGTGATATTAAATACACACCCCTCTTAATCATAAGAATATATTTGATAGCATATCTAGCAAGAATAATATCATTTTGCGGAAATATTAGTGGTTGCCTTTGTTTATGGGCACAGACTAAAAGAGGTAAAAAAAATAAAGATGAAGATAATACCGGATTTATTAGTAAAACAGAAAATTAAAGAGAAATTTAACGTTCCTCCCGATCAAAGGTTGTTTTTTCTCTTGTCTCCCTGCCACTTTCCTGTTCTTTTTCTCTTTCTACTTCTTTATAATATTCCCGCAGGGATTTTTTGTCGCTCTGTCTAGGTTCCTCCGCAACAAAATCCTGCTCTTGTGCTTGGTGAATTTGTATTTCTTGTTCCATCTTGTCTATAGCTTTTTTTAAAGCTTTTAATCCACTACCATTATTATATGGACTATACTTTTCTTCTAAACGATATAATTCTGAAATATTTTTCTTAAATTCTTCGTCTATAGAAGCACCATGATATTCACTTTCAATCAGTTTTTCTCCAACAACTGACCAACCATGCACCCTTTTCTCAAAATCATCTTTTATATTGCGAACTCTATGATATTCTGCTGCTATTTTTTCTGCCTTTTGCAGGTCTTTTTCATTGGAAATGTCCTCTTTAATAGTTTTTAGTACAGGATTTACCAGGTAATCTATCTCCCATATTTTATCTCTAGCTATAAATCTATTCCCCATAATTCTATTTACTTCTGTTGACTTTTTTAATTCATCCTTATTAGCAAAAATTTTTTTGACTGCTTCAGCAATGTCTGTAAAATTACCCCCTTTAAAATCGTGATTACGAGGTTGGTAAAATCGGAAAAGA
>DUTO01000108.1 GCA_012842035.1 Clostridia bacterium
ATAGTAGGGCGGTAGGAGGGGGGAGCTAAATGCGGATTACTAATAGTGTTTTAGTCAATAATTTAAAAAATAATTTGTCGCGCAATATACGTATTAAATTATTGACTAAAACACTATTAGTAATCCGCATTTAGCTCCCCCCTCCTACCGCCCTACTATTCCTAAGCGATTAACAATAACATCAAGCATTTCATCCATGGCATTAATTACTCGCGCCGATGCTGTATAAGCATGTTGAAATCTAATCATATTCGTCATTTCTTCATCCAGCGAAACGCCAGAAATCGATTCTCGTCGATTAAGCAATTGTTCCACCAATGAAGTTCTATTTTCCACCATCTGAAAAGCTTCTTGCCCTTCAATTCCCAACTGTCCAATTGTCGAACGATAATAGTCATCAAATGAGGCTAACTCATCAGACATCGTTAACTTATACTTTAACTGAGCCAGACGCAAAGCATTACTACCATCTCCTTGATAAGCAACAGGGTCAGCGTCCGGGTCTTCAGCATCAAAAACTAATTCACTAGCGGTAGCCAGACAATTAAGGTTCGCAATAATTTCTTGATTAACCTGAATGTTTTTAGCACTAAAATCAGTACTATCATCAATTTCAGTGAAAAAATCGAGTCCCGTACTCCCATCTAACCCATAGCCCGCCCGGTGCAAGGTATTCACTTCCTCGGCAATAGTTGCCGCTAAAGCAGAGATCTTCTCCTGATAATTAACGATAACCTCATCCCGCATCTCTACATAACCCTTAAGAATTCCACCATTCAACCGTACCGGTCCTTGGGAATCGCCCGTAAAAGAGTCACACCATTCTAATTCAGCTTCAATAGGGTTAAGAGGGTCATCGGTAAATCTCATTTCCGCTATCTCTGTCCGACTGACTAAAAATTTGCCGCCAATCGTAACATTAATCGCCCCTAAATTATCTTCAACGACATCAATAGCCACATTCTTAGCTAGCTTTTCTAACAGCAGGTCTCTCCGATCGCGCAAGTCATTAGCCTTTTGGCCTGAGGCCTCTGCTTTAATAATCTGGTCATTAAGGTCACGTATTTGTCGGGCCATAGAATTAATTTCATTTACTTTTACTTCAATACTCTTGTTAATATCGGCCTGTAAGTCACAAAACTGAGCATCTAAATGATTAAAGGTATTAGCTAGGGCTACCCCTCTTTGCATTACTGTCGTCCGTGCCGCTACACCTTCCGGATTTTTAGAAAGCACTTGCCAAGCCTCCCAAAACTGATCCATCACCGAGCGCAGACTAGTCTCCGAAGGTTCATTGAAAATTACCTCTAACTTATTTAAAATATTGGATTTAACTTCCCACTCTCCTAAAGCTTTGTTTTCCGTACGCATCTGAATATCTAAAAACTCATCCTTAATCCGTCTGAATTCGGTAACATCTACCCCTGTACCCACATAACCTTCCAAAACCTTCAAAGCCGGAGAGGCTTGCATAATTACATCTTGACGTGTATACCCTTCTGTATTTGCATTAGCCACATTATGCCCTGTAATATCCAAAGCTCTTTGTTGCGCCGCCAGCCCTTTATAACCTATATTTAAGCCTGAAAAAGTCGATCGCATAATTTGCCCCTCCTCAACTCAAACTTTCTTATCCAGAATATTATTCAACTGCTCTACTTTTACTTCTTTTTCCGCATTATAAAGTGGCTTTGAGTGCTGACTAATAGACTCAACGGTAAAATGAACAAAACGCAAAGACTGTTCCAACAAACTCATATTTTCTTTATTTAAGCGTGTCAAGTCATGCATAAGCTCAGCAAAGTCCTCTTGAATTTGCCTTAATTGTTTTTGACTGTCTTGGGGCAATTGAGGCAGAACTTCTTTTAAAGTACAGTTTTCAGCAAAACCACCTAATTCAGCGAGTCGAGCAAAACATTTCTCCCGCTGCCCTTCTAATTTTCCCAACTGAAAAACAAGAGACTCTTCTTGCCTTGTTGTCTCATTAAGGTCAGCCAAATCGCCATTAATTAAATACTGCTGTTTTTGCACAGACAAATCTATTAACTGACGATATTTTTCTTTTTGTTCTTCCAGAATTCCAATTAATTCCAGGCAAATGGGTTCCATCATCTTGTCCCCCTCTAAATACGTTGATCGAGGAAACTTTCCTGCCAAATTTTTTCTGCTAATTCCTCACTCTTTACTTCATAAGTTCCTGTCTTAATCGCTGTGCGTAGTTCAGCTATCTTTTTTTCATTAGCTTCAGGCAACTGTTTTAAAGCACTCCTTGCTGTATTAAAAAATCTGGCCTCATGAGAAATATTAATTTCATCCTGTTTGGCAGGACCTTCCATTTGAGCTACACCATTTTCTTTATTCTGTTGCTTATAGGCTTTTGTAATCCCGGGGATCGGCTGATTAACAATCCGCATCACTATTCACCTCTAACTTCTTATAATGTTATCAACCTTCTACTATTCACTTCGACTAAATCTCCTTTTTTATTAATCGCCCTATTTAGCGAAATTCAGCCTTTAGCTCCCTCTCCCGCCCTTTTTGCACTTCTTTTAGCCTAGATTAACCCTTCTCCCCGATCCCCAATAAATGCCTTAAACCGGGCTAATTAAAACCCCATCTGCTATAAGTGAGAGAGGTTCACTGATGTCTTTTTTTACGTAAATCTGCTGTATACATACGTGCCGTTTGTTTCCGCTTGTTCATATTTTCTAAAACTTTTTCATTTTCTTTGTCCACCGCTTTTTTTAAACCGGAAGTCAATTTATCCTTACAAGAAACACAATAGCGCTCTCCTAAAGCAGGTTTACCACAAAGCTCACATCCCAAACGAGCTTGTTTTTCCGTTCCTATAGAAAGGCGTCCCTGTCTAAGAAAATGTAAAACCTTCTCTTCACTGACCCCCGTGTTCTTACTCACCTCAATTGCGGAAACTCCGGGGTGTTGAGCAATATATCTGCGAACCGTCCTAAAACATTGCTCATCTTTCTTTTGACATTCCGGGCAAAGATTCGTGCGTAAAAAATTAAATATTTTACCACACTCCGGACAATTTCTTAAATCCATAAAACCACTCCTTTAATCTATTAATACTTTTTATTTATGCTTTTTTCTTTTGCTTTTTCATAATAAAACCAACTGCCGGCGACTTTTTCCATCAATTTAACATTATAACCCACTGCCCAAGTTATGGCCCGTACATCCTGTACCCCAACCTGCCGCAAAATATCAGCACAAGCCAAAAGAGTAGCCCCTGTTGTAATAATATCATCAACTAATAAAATCATTCCCCCACG
>DUTO01000109.1 GCA_012842035.1 Clostridia bacterium
AGGTCTAAATCGTCATGCTCCGGATCCGGTAGAGTTTAGAAAACGTTGTCGTGACTATGCTTTAAAATATGTAGAGATTCAAAAAGAGCAGTTCAAACGTTTAGGTGTACGAGGTGACTGGGATAATCCCTATGTTACTTTAGACCCTCAATTTGAAGCAGTACAAATAGGTGTTTTTGGGGAGATGGCTAAAAAAGGTTATATTTATAAGGGGCTGAAACCTGTTTATTGGTGCCCACATTGTGAAACAGCTTTGGCCGAAGCCGAAATTGAATATGAGGAAAAGAAATCAGCTTCTATCTATGTTAAGTTTCCGGTATCCGAGGGAAAAGGTTTATTGACCACGGAAAACACTTTCTTTGTTATCTGGACCACAACTCCATGGACAATTCCGGCTAACTTAGCTATTTGTCTCCATCCTGATTTGGAATATAATGTTTTAGTCGTCGGACAGGAAAAATATATAGTTGTCCGAGAATTACAAGCCTCTTTTCTAGAAGTTTTAGGTGAAGTGGAATACACAGTAGAAAAAACATTTAGAGGAGAAGAACTGGAAGGCATTGTTTGTCAACATCCTTTGTACCCAAGAGATTCGGTTGTTATTTTGGGTGACCATGTTACTACTGAGCAAGGTACGGGTTGTGTGCATACAGCTCCCGGTCATGGTTTAGAGGACTTTGAAGTTGGTAAAAAATATGGGTTAGAGATACTTTCTCCTGTAGATGACCAGGGTAAATTTACAGAGGAAGCAGGAGAATTTGCCGGTTTGTTTGTGGGTAAAGGCAATCAAGCTGTGGTTAAAGCACTGGAGGAGCGAGGTGCCTTAATTGCATTGAGTTATATTGAACACCAGTATCCTCATTGTTGGCGTTGTAAAAACCCAATTATGTTTCGGGCTACAGAACAGTGGTTTGCTTCTATTGATGGTTTTCGGCAAGAAGCTTTAGATGCGATTAAAAAGGTTAAGTGGATTCCTGCTTGGGGTGAAGAGAGAATTCATCATATGGTCGCTGAACGTGATGACTGGTGTATTTCGCGTCAGCGTACGTGGGGTGTCCCTATTCCTATTTTCTATTGTGAGGAATGTAATCAGGAAATAATCACTAAGGAAACAATTGCTTATTTGCAAGACCTTATTGCTCAGTATGGTTCTGATATTTGGTGGATGAAAGAAGCTGCAGAACTAATGCCTCAAGGAATAACTTGTCCTCAGTGTGGAGGGGTAAAATTCCGTAAGGAAAAAGATATTATGGATGTCTGGTTTGATTCCGGAACTACGCATTTCGGGGTTTTGGAAACGAGGCCGGAATTAAGTTGGCCCGCTGACCTTTATTTGGAAGGAAGTGACCAGCATCGTGGTTGGTTTAATTCTTCGCTTTCCGTTTCGGTAGCGGTACGTAAACAAGCTCCGTATCGAGCGGTATTAACACATGGCTTTTTGGTGGATGACCAAGGTAGGAAGATGTCTAAGTCACTGGGTAATGGTGTTGACCCCCTGGAAGTTATTGAAAAAATGGGTGCTGATATTCTTCGTTTATGGGTGTCTTCGGCAGATTATCGTCATGATGTAGCTATTTCTTCCGGTATTTTAAAACAAATCTCTGAGGCCTATCGTAAAATTCGTAATACTTGTCGTTATTTGTTGGGTAATCTTTATGACTTTGAGCCGACCAGAGATAAGGTACCGTATGAAAACTTGCTGGAAATTGATCAATGGGCTTTACTGAAGCTACATCAATTAATTAATAAGGTTACGGAGGCTTATCAGAATTATGAATTTCATACTGTGTATCATAATATTCATAATTTCTGTGCTGTGGAGATGAGTGCCTTTTATTTAGATGTAATTAAGGATCGGCTTTATACTTTTAAGGCCGATTCCAGAGAAAGAAAAAGTGCCCAGACAGTAATGTATGAGATTATTTTGGCTTTGGTAAAAATGTTAACCCCGATTTTAGCTTTTACCACAGAAGAAATTTGGCAGTATTTACCCCATGATGAAGCAAAAAGTACGGTACAGTTGGCCAAGTGGCCTGTTTTTGAAGAACGTTATTTGGATACTGAATTAGAAGAAAAATGGCATAAAATTCTTCTGGTCCGAGAGTTTGTGGCCAAACCTTTAGAAGAAGCACGTCGGAATAAAGTGATTGGGCATGCTTTAGATGCGCAAGTTAAACTTTATGCCTCAGAAGAATGGTATGATTTTCTTTTTGCTTTACAAGAAGAATTGGCGACTCTCTTTATAACCTCAAGTGTGGTTTTAGATAAAGATGACCAGGTTCCGGAAGGAGCTTTTACTAGTGAAGAGCTACCAGGCTTGGCTGTGCTAGTAGAAAAAGCGCCGGGTAAAAAGTGTGAACGGTGTTGGATTTATGCAGACACGACAGGTAAAAATGCAGAACATCCAACTTTGTGTGCACGCTGTATTAAGGTTGTTGAAACCTGTAAATAGTTAGGAGGCAATATAAAAAATGTCATCTTATTCGCCGGTAGTAGTTATCGGTGGCGGTGCTGCCGGTCTAATGGCTGCCGGTAGAGCTGGTGAATTAGGTGTACCGGTAATTCTCTTAGAAAAAAATAAAAAGCTAGGTCGTAAATTATTACTGACAGGTAAAGGAAGGTGTAATGTTACTAATCATCGTGACCTAAATACTTTTATTGAAAGTTATTATGATAGAAAGCACTATAAAGGAAGCG
>DUTO01000110.1 GCA_012842035.1 Clostridia bacterium
ATTACTAAAAGTAATGGTCAAAAACGCTCCTTTATCCCCAGTAATATAAACAGGCACTCCCCTTTTGGTAAAATATTCAACTACCTCAGAATGAGGCTGATTAAATCTATTTTCACCTACCGAAATAATAACTGCTTGTGGTTTTACTTGTTCATAAAAAAGAGGCACAAAAGAAGTAAAACTACCATGATGAGGTATTTTAAGAATATCGGCCTGTAAGTCTACCCCTCGTGCTAACAATTCCTCTAACGCTTCTTTTTCTACATCACCGGTTAACAGCCATGTACAATTCCGATATGTTACCTTCACCACTAAAGAACGGTTGTTTTCGGTAAAAAGATTCTCTTGCGTAGGATGAAGCACCTCTAGAAAAACATCTTTATCTAAATAAACTCCCTGTCCTGCCGTTAACTCCCGTAATGGTACTTTTTTCTGAATACATAATTCCCTAATCTTTTTTTCTATTGCACTATTTTCTTCCCGGGGCGGTTGCAAAAAAGCCTTTACTTGAAAATAAGGCATGATTTCCACCAACCCCTCACTATGATCCAAATGATGATGTGACATTAGCATTAACTCTATTTTATTTACTCCGTAATGACAAAGAACCGGGCTAACTATCTTTTTCCCTACCGAAAAAGTGGAACCGGGTGTACCACCTCCATCAACTAAGGCCGTTTTACCGCGCGGGGTTCTAAGGAAAATACTGTCACCTTGTCCCACATCTAAAAAAACAACCTCCATCATAGAAGGAGAAGGCCAACAAGTAAAAAGAAGAAGGATAACCAGCAAAGAAGCAATTGTCCCTTTTGTTTTCAAAGCAACCTCACTAATGATGTAACGTGAATAAGCCAGAAAAGGTAAAACAGCCAGAAATAAATATAACCAGATCATTACTGCCGGGGAAGGCGTAGCTATATTTATTCCGGCCCACTTTAATCCGGCACACCATATAACCATTTCACTCAAAATAAACATCAGCAAACCTGCGGCCCAAAAGAAGGGAGTGGCTAAAAAAGGAATAAGCCAAGTCACAAAAACAGCCCCAAAAGCTAGAACAGCCGCAAAACTAGTTACAGCAACAGCTACAACATTTATAAAAGGAGCAATTAAAGAAATTTGGTTAAAATGATAGGCTAAAATTGGTGTGCTGGTCATAGAAGCAGCCAAAGGAACCGCTAATAATTTTCCACAGCCCTTTCTCTCCAACCAAGGAGTTAAATAGATAATACCCAAAGTAGTAAGAAAAGAAAGCTGAAACCCTACCTGAAACAATTCCCCAGGATAAAGAATTAAAATTATCCAGGCCGCCGCCCCCCAAGAGTTATAAAAATCATTTTTGCGCCCTACTGTTAAAGCCAATAAACCCAAAAGAGCCATTAAAGAAGAACGCAAAATAGAAGCACTCCAACCGACCATAAAACCATAACCCAGTAAAACAACGGCCCCTAATAATAAACGCCATAACGGTTTAGGTTTGAAAAAAGAAAGCAAAAACCAAACTAAACCTAAAACTATCCCGACATGCAGTCCCGAAACAGCAAATAAATGAACGACACCGGCTCTTTTATAGGCTTCCCACTCCTCCTCTGCCATCACCTTAGTATCTCCAAACAAAATCCCTAACAGAAGTCCTTTTTCGCGGGATGGCAAAATTTTGTTTAAATGCTGAACAATCTGCTTCCTGCCCTTGGCTGCCCAAGTCTGAATACCTTGCCCCTTTTCGTCAAGTTCTACTTTACCTTGATAACAATTAATAAGCCAAAAAACCTCTTGATTAGCAAGATATTCGCGATAATTAAATTCCCCCGGATTACGAGCTTCTGCAGGAAGTTCAATTTCTCCCTTAAACTTAACTCGCTCCCCAGGCAAATAAAACTCGGTTGGAAGAGACTTAAACTTAAGCAAAACCTTTTGTTTATTAACTAAATTTTTCTGACCTAAATTGGTTTCCTTAACCTGCACAAAACAAGAGGTTCCCCATTCACTTTCTTGCGGATAAGAAATAATAACCCCTTCACCCTGAACCACTAAACCTACATAGCTATCTCTAAGTTTTTCCGGATAACGACTAAGGCTAAACCAAAAAGCACCCCACAGTAAAAAGGAAAGAGCTAAAAAAAAGGAAAGATACTTCGCTCTTTTCTTAACAACTCTATTAGGAACCATACCCAAAAATAAAGTAGCAAAAAAAGACGCTCCAGCCAATACTAGCCAAAGCGTAGTCCAGGTTCCTAAAAAATAAGCTGTGAAAATACCCGTCATAAAAAGAATACTTCCCCTAAGAACAGGCCGTCTCATCATTTTCTCTCGTTCACTCCACCGTAATTTGCTCTTTTAATTTAGCAAAAGTCACCTCACCAATTCCCGAAACCTTCATAATGTCTTCAATCTTTTGAAAAGAACCTTCTTGTTCACGATACTCAATTATTCTAGTGGCTATTGCCGGACCAATCCGAGGCAGAGTCATCAATTCATTCTGATTGGCTGTATTGATATTTACTTTTTCCCCGGTGTTCTCCAGTCCCCCTAATTTATCAACAGGAGTAACTTGGGCAAAACCATTCGTTTTTGGCGTTTGTACAGTCTTAGCAGCAGAATTCTTCGGCGCACTTGCTTGGTAAGGTACATCAATCTGCTTACCATCTTGCAAGGGTAAAGCTAAATTCAATTGACTCAAATCGGCAGCTGCTAAGGGAATGGCCATCTGAATAGCATCAGCCACTCTTGCTCCTGCTAAAAAAGTATAAACACCGGGTTTTTCTACCGCCCCCACTACATGTACAGCCATTTCCCTCTCTGCTTTTTCCTCTTCGACTGCAGGCGCTTCCATACTCTGACCATCTATTGTCCCCACTATTTCTAACTCTACATCACTAAGACGAATTTCATGATATTTAATCCCACCAAAAAAAATAAACACTCCTAAAAGAGCAATCGCCATAATCTGTGCCTTTGTAGGTATTTTCCCCATCTATTTCATCCTTGGTTTTAAAATACTACTTTACCATTATTCGCCTTTTGTGGGCAAACTCCTGCAACTTTATTACTTTTTTTATAATTTTTTTACAATGAAAACACGTAATTTAAAAAAGTGCAGGAAAAACCCAAGATTATCTCGAATTTAATTTAAAATATCAACAAATATAATTTTAGGAGGTATCTACTTAATGTCACGAAAAGAACAAATTATAACTGCTACTATAAAAATAATAGCTAAAAAGGGCTTCGCTGACACCACTATTGACCAAATTGTGCAGGAAGCCCAAGTTTCCTTAAGTACTTTTTATGAGATTTTTGCCAATAAAGAAGAAATTCTGGAGAAGATTTTTACTGCGGAATTTCAAAAAAGATATAACTTTTATATCAATATGAAAAACTGGCACATAGATTGGTTTTTAAAAATTAATGGCATCTTAAACTTTCACTTGCAAGAACTCCAAAAAGAACCGGAATTGGCAACCGTTATTCTTGCCGAAAGAATGAACCCATGCTTTCGCCAAAAAGAACCCATCTGCCAATTTTCTCAACTTTCCTCCGTTATTGCCGCTATTTTGCAACAAGCAATTAATGAGCAAAAAATATGTCCCTGTAATGTCCAAGCAACCTCCTTAATTATTTGCGGCTTTTTAGATGCTCTAACTTATGAATTTATTATGAACGAAAATCTGCCTCAACTTGAAACTGCTATAGAAAATTTTTGTTTGCTCTTAAAAAACAGCTTAGCAAAACCTACAAACGAACTCACATAGTTCCTTTTGCCTCAAAGTCTTTCCTTCTTTTCTTACCCGCATATTATCACCGGAGATCTCATCAATAAGTGCAATTTGACCATTAATTCTCCCAAACTCAAGCTTAATATCAATTAGTTCTAATCCTAAGCGAACATAAACGTTCTCAATCAGCTGTGTTACCTTTTTCGTTAAGTCCTTTGCTCTTTTAAGCTCAGCAGAGGTCATTAATTTTAACTGTACAATACTTTCCTCATTAATCAGCGGGTCCCCCCGCTGGTCATCTTTTAACGTAATTTCCACCAAATAATCAAGAGGTTGCCCCTCTTCTACATATTTACCATACCGCCGCACAAAACTCCCTGTAGCCCGCAATCTACAAATAAACTCTAAACCTGCTCCAAAAGTTTCGGCCTTTTTTACAAGCATCGTATTTTCCTTAAGATTACCCTCTAAATAATGAGTAGGGATACCTGCTTTCTGTAAAAGCTCAAAGAAATAACAAGACATTTTTAAAGAAGCATTACCCTTCCCCTCAATTTGACCCACAACTTTATTCCCTCCCGGATCCAGAACACCATCTTCGCCGGTGACATCATCTTTAAATAATAAAAGCTTTTATTATTTAAAGATGATGTCACCGGCGAAGATGGTGTTCTGGATC
>DUTO01000111.1 GCA_012842035.1 Clostridia bacterium
AAAGCGGCTCCAAAGGATCTTTATGAAAGAACCTTCGTTAAAATTACGGCAACTTCTTGCCTCGTAATTTCCTCATTTGGTCTAATCTTTCCCCCCGGTTCACTACTAAGATAACCGGCGGTAACCGCTTTATGAATTTCCTTAGTAAACCATTTTCCCTCCGGAACATCCGTAAAACTTGAAAAACTCATTCTTCTGTTATAGCCAAAGATACGATTAACCAAAGCACAAAACTCGGCACGGGTTATCGAATTATTAGGCTTAAATTTTCCATCTGGATACCCCCTAACATAACCCCTTTCCACCCAAATATTAATTGACTCTTGCGCCCAATGGTTTCCAATATCAGAAAATGCATTTACCTTCCCTGCCGTTTGCGCCATGACGCTTTGCGGAAAAAACAAAGTGTAACCCAAAATAAAAACTAAAAAGAATAAAATATTGTGTGATTTTTTAATCTTCACTAATTGCCATCTCCTTCCCAACCCCAATCTTTCTTAATTGTGCTTCTTTTTTATTGTATCATAATTGAAAGAAATTTTAACCAATAAAGACTTTCCCATTTACTATATTCTTTCATCACTTTTTGTTATAATCTTCTTATATTAATTGCAATAAATACTAACATAAATCACAAACAAAGAGAGCTTAAAAATGAAAAAAATTAAAACAAAACAATTAGCTATTACCGGCTTAATGGCCGCACTAACTATGATGGGGACAATGATTATTCAAATACCTACCCCTACCAAAGGTTATCTTCATCTGGGAGACAGCCTAGTCTATCTCAGTGGAATCCTGCTAGGTCCATTAGTCGGAGCACTTGCCGCCGGAATAGGGTCTACACTCGCGGATGTTTTTTCCGGTTACGGCATTTATGCCCCAGCTACATTTATCATCAAAAGTCTTGATGCTTTAGTAGTAGGTTACTGCTATAAAGCGATTGCCTCAAAGACAAATTCTCTCATCAAAAAAACTATAAGTTTTATCCTAGGCATTATTCTAGGAGGAAGCATCATGGTAAGTGGATACCTAGCTTATGAAACATTCCTCTATGGCTTCCCTGCCGCTTTATTAGGAGGTGTGCCCTTAAATATTACCCAAGCTATAGGCGGTGGAGTTCTTGCCTTACCTTTAATGTTTGCTTTAGAAAAGTTTAATTTTTCTCAAAACCTAAAATAAGCTCTGAAGTCAGAACTTTTTTATGAGTGATTTAGCAATATTAAAAGGGAGCTTGCGCTCCCTTTTAATAATATTTCTTTTCATTCAAATATTCCTGCATATAATTCAGTGTTTCCCCAAAACGTTGAAAATGCACTACTTCCCGTTCACGCAAGAAACGCAAAACATCTGTGACCTGTGGGTCATCAGATAAATTAATCAACCAATTATAAGTGGCACGAGCTTTTTGTTCTGCCGCCATGTTTTCCGTAAGATCCGCAATCGGGTCACCCTTAGCTTGAATATAGGCTGCTGTCCAAGGATTGCCTACGGCATCCACATAAAAAAGGGCACGGTCATGGTCAGCATAATGTCCTCCTAAGCCGGCAGCTTTTAATTCAGCTACCGAAGCGTCTTTAGTCAACTTATAAACCAAAGTCCCCACTATTTCCAAATGGGCCAATTCTTCCGTACCGATATCATTCAAAACAGCCTTAGCTCTTTCTGTCGGCATGGCATAACGCTGATTCAAATAACGCAGTGAAGCTGCTAACTCACCATCCGGACCACCGTACTGAGTAATAATCCATTTCGCTAACTGCACATTTTTTCCCGAAACATTGACCGGATACTGTAATTTCTTTTCATAGATCCACATTTCTGGTCCTCCTTTCTACATTTCCCAAGGCCAAGGCTGTTCAGCCCAGCGCCAAGAGTTGCCTGTATTCATACCCCAACCATAGTTCAAAAGAGGACCGTACTGCTGTTCATATTGTTTCTTTAATTCACAAAGTTCCCTATGCATACAATTATATTGCTCTAACGCTTTCTGATCCTCCGGATGAGTATTTAAATATAAATTAAGCTCCAAAGTAACAAATTCTACTTGCTGTATTTTTCTCAGTAAGGCCTGACAAGGATTATTCACAGCCATACGGCACACCTCCCCCAAAATGGATTCTACAAGGTTGTGGCCCTTCACAAGGACCATATTTCCCTTGAGGCATATGCAATTCAGGGAAAAGCGTACCTTTACATAAGGCCTCTGCAGGATTATAGACTACATCATAATTCTGCCACGGAACATAGGAATGAGCTAAACGAAAATACGGACAAGTAAAAGGCGGTGCCATAAGCCCTCCCATCGGGGGACAAGGCATTTGAGGAGGCATTGGTCCCATAGGAGGACATGGCATCTGCGGTGGGGTAGGCATAGGCTCCATAGGAGGACATGGCATCTGAGGAGGTAAAGGGACACACGGTGGACACTTCTTTGCCGTTTCCGGCCATAAAGCATCCATCTTTGCTACACTCGGCTGCTCTATAGAATTCTTCGCCACTTCCTCATCTTGTTTATTCTCTGACCCGGACTGGGCAGGAAAAACTTTAAACGTGAAATTTTTCAAATATGTTCCCTCCTTATACTAATCTCACTTTAGTCTATGCATGACCTACCCATGTTGTCCCCTAAAAAAATTTTAACTTAATAAAAAGAATTTGCCTTAACGGAAAATTTTTCTTGCTTCGACAACTTCCCCATGTTATAATAAGTTGTAAGTTCCTCTTTTAACTATACTCCCTCTTTCCATAAAAGGAATTGCCCACTTGGTGGGGCAATTCTTTTTTTATTTTGCCATCGATTTCAAATTATTCTTAATAATTATTTTTTTTGTTCACGCACCCTTTCTGCTCCTTTTTCGTATGATGTATTAAATTTTAAAAGGAGCAACACTATGGATATTCGTGAATTACACTGGTTGCGCACCCATGCTGCCAAACTTGACCCGGAACTTAAAAGCCACCTTCTTACCTGCTACAGAAAAATAGCTAAAGCCCCTTGTTTCTTACAAAGAATCTATCGCTTTTTCCAACACCGCTTACGCCGTTTCCCTGTAATTATTCAATTAACCCCCACACGCAACTATGAAGCAATCAAGGAACTACGCACGACCCTTGCTAAATATAATAAAACTATTAATAACCTCACCATCATCAATAGTCTTGCCACTTCTCTCTCCCTCCGAGCAATTAAAAAAATAACGACCCATTCCCTCATAAAAAAAATTTACCTTGACCAAGAAATAAGAGCCTTACTCCATACAGCTATACCTACCACTAAAGCTACGACCCTGTGGCAACATAACTTTACCGGCAAAGGGGTCACCATCGCCATTATGGATACGGGCATATCCTCTCACCCGGATCTGCTTCTCCCCCAAAATCGTGTCCTGGCTTTTAAAGATTTTGTAAATAAACAAACTACTTCTTATGATGACAATGGTCATGGCACTCACTGTGCCGGTTCGGCTGCCGGAAACGGTTATGCCTCGGCCGGCAAATACAAAGGGCCGGCCCATGAAGCTAAAATAGTAAGTCTAAAAATATTAAACAAAATGGGCTTAGGAAAATCCTCCACGGCTATCGAAGCAGTCGAATGGATTTTGGCTTATAAAAAAAAGTTTAACATTAAGATAATTTCTCTTTCCCTAGGCTATAAAGCCACCGTTTCCTATCGGGAAGACCCATTATGCCAAGCTTTAGAAAAAGCCTGGCAAGCAGGAATTGTGATTTGTACCGCCGCCGGTAATGACGGCCCGGAAAATAAAACTATTAACTCCCCCGGTATACATCCCGACTTTATTACCGTAGGAGCTTTTGATGACCATAACACCATTGACCCCGCTGATGACACCATTGCTGAATTTTCCAGCAGAGGCCCCACCCTTGACGGGCTCACCAAGCCTGACTTCCTTCTCCCCGGTCATAATATTATCTCGGCTCGTGCCAAAGGCTCTTTTCTTGATAAACTAAACCAAAATGAAGTTGTTGACGACTGGTACTTAAGCCTCTCCGGCACTTCTATGGCTGTTCCCCTTTGTGCCGGCATAATCGCTCAACTGCTGGAAGCAAAGCCTTTCCTTTCGCCCTCGGAAATAAAAAAACAGCTCCGCGAGAGCTGTCAGAAAATATTTTCCGCTGATGCCAATGTCCAAGGAAACGGCTGTCTTAACTGTAGCAAATTATTAAACCAACAAACCTCAAACACTTAAATACCAGGTGGCAATGGAAAAATAAATTAAAACCCCTGTGATATCGGCTATAGATGTAACTAGCGGACCACTGGCCAAAGCAGGGTCTATTTTTAATTTACTAAACAAAAAAGGCAAAGACATGCCGATAGTGCTACCCACCAATACTACGGCCAACATAGTTAAAGCTACTACGACCGCAACATCAAGACCACCTCGGAAAATCCCGATAATAGAAACTGCAAATCCCATCAAGACACCCAAAAGGAGACCAACTACAATTTCTTTTCTGAATAATATAAACCAGTCTCCAATTTTTACATCACCAATAGTTAAAGCTCGAATCATCAAAGTAGCGGATTGCGAACCGGCATTACCAGCACTGTCAATCAATAAAGGCAAAAAGAATACCAGAGCAATTACAGCTTGAATGGTTGCTTCATAATAAGCAATACACGCTCCGGAAAAAATATTGATAAAGATTAAGATCATTAGCCAGGGCAACCGTTTTTTGACTAACAAAAAAGGACTGGCAGCAAGCAAATTAGCATCCAGCTTACCCACAGTAGCCATTTTATGAATATCTTCCGTACTTTCTTCTTCAATTACATCAACGATATCATCAACGGTAATAATACCTACTAAACGCTTTTCATTATCTGTAACAGGTAAAGCCAAGAGGTCATATTTTTTAATCAACTCAGCCACATCTTCTTTATCATCTAAGGTATTAACAAAAATAACTTCCCTACCCATAATTTCTTCCACTTTTTGAGTAGGAGAAGCAACCACCAACTCCCTTAAAGAAAGAACCCCTTCTAAATGACGACTGCGATCAGTAACATAACAAATATAGATAGTTTCTTTATCAGGAGCACTTACCCTTATTTTATCCAAAGCTTCCTGGACAAGCATTTCTTTTTTTAAGTCTACAAATTCAATGGCCATGAGGCTACCGGCAGAATCCTCAGGATAATTTAAAAACTTATTAATGAGTCTTCTTTCCGTTTCCGAAGAATTCTGCAGAATCCGCTTAACCACATTAGCCGGCACTTCTTCTAAAAAGTCAATTTTATCATCAAA
>DUTO01000112.1 GCA_012842035.1 Clostridia bacterium
ACGAAGTTTTTTAAGCGGAATCTTTTAAAAAATACATTTGAAGCAAGAAATTAAAATCAAGCGGAAAGGATTCTTGATTTTTAAAAAAGGCGCTTCGTTTTATACAGTAGATATGGAATTGACTAAGTAGTTCCCTTGCTTAAGGGAACTTTTTTCTTCTTCCGGCGTCAGTAAAGTTAGAAGTAAGATAAAAAAGTTTTACAGAGGAGGTTTTGAAAAGAATGAAAGGTAGGGGCAAATTAGTTTTTAAGCAAATAATTGCTTGGTGTACGGCGCTGACTTTAGTGCTATCATTTTTCCCGGGCTATGTGTTAGCTGCTCAAGAGCAAGTGGTTTCTTTGGAAGAAGCGGTGCAAACAGCTAAGGCGGCTTTTGACATACCTAAAGAATTTACTAAATTTTCTTCCGGGTATAATCAGTATGAAGAACGTCAGGCTTGGGAATTACGTTGGAATACGGAAAAAGAACCGAGCGGACATTTATCTGTACAGGTAGATAGTCGCACCGGGGATATTTTAAACATGAGTTTTTGGCAGTCAAGTCAAGAATCCGGTTCGCGAAGTAAACTTCCGGCTATTTCCCGGGATGAAGCTGTAAGGATTGCTACTGAATTAGTGCAGTCTCTCCAGCCTAAACGAATTGCCAAATTAAAACTGGAAGAGAATAATGATGAATTACTGCAACTAACGTCTTGGTCCCCCGGTACATATAGAATTAAATGGGTACGTCAGGTACAGGGAGTGCCGTTTTTACAGGATGGGGTGACTGTTAATGTCGATAATCAAACAGGACGAATTACCGGTTATAATTTTAATTGGACCGAAGGTGATTTTCCTGATGCGAGTAAAGCAATTTCTTTAGAAAAGGCTCGTCAGGCTTGGGAAAAAACCGAGATGCTCCAATTACAATATTTTCGTCCTTCTTTGACTAAAGCAGATGAGGAGAGAGAGGTAAAACTTGTTTATCGTTTAACTCATCCTTCGCGGGGTGTTTTAGATGCTCTTACCGGAAAACCTCTGGAGTTAGACCGGGGAATAATGAGGGACGAGGGTATGGGTAATATGATGCAGGAGATGGCTATGGATGGGGGCACTTTAACTCCGGAAGAAATTAAAGAAATTGAAGCAGCTGGTAAAGTTATTAACCAAGCAAAAGCCGAAGCAGTAGTTCGGAAGTGGGTTTCTCTTCCTGAGGGGTTTGCTTTACAAGGTGTTCATTTAAATCAGGATGAACAGCGAGCAGTAGGGGCACGTACCTGGTTTTTCAATTGGCGCTATGCAGGGGATGTTGAAGATAAAGGTGAAGGGCGTTGGCTAGATGCTCGCGTAGATGCCCTTAGTGGAGAGTTGCTTGGTTTTAATTGGTATAAACCTTATTTAAGAGAAAACGTTCAACAAACAGAGCGACTTAATCGAGAGGAAGCGCAAAAGAAAGCGGAAGCTTTTTTACAAAAAATTCAACCGGAACTTTTTAAACATGTGAAACTTAATGACTTACAAACCTCTGAACCGCCGCGTCCATTAACTAAAGAAGAACTGCCTCTTAGTCAACATTTCGAATATCAGAGGCTTGTCAATGATATCGTCTTCCCGGCTAATGGGCTGACGGTATCTGTGGATACGACTACCGGGGCAATCGAATCTTATTCTTTAAACTGGCAGGAATTACAATTCCCATCTGCAGCAGGGGTTCTTAATTCAGCTCAGATAAATGCTCAGTTTTTAAAACGCCAACCTCTTACTTTGCAATATAAGCAAGATGTAGCACCTATTCAGTCCGGAGCTAAAAAGGAAATTAGGTTAGTATATTGTCCGGTGCCTAAACCCGGTCAGCAGGGAGAAGCGATGAGTGATGCCAAGACGGGTGTAGCTTTAGATTGGCAGGGCAAACCGTTAACTGAACAACCGCGTCCTTATACATTTACGGATATTACCGGACATTGGGCGGAAAAGGAGATTGCTTTACTTGGTCAAGCGGGGATTTTAGGGGAATATGACCCTAATTTTTATCCGGAGACTCCGATTACTGTTGTACAATATTTACGGGCACTTTTAATGATAGAGAGAGGTGCTATGCAGGTTCATACTTTAAGTGACCAAGAAGTGATGGAACAGGCTCAACAAAAGGGCTGGTTAAAAGAAGAACTTCAATCAACTGCGACGATTGATCGTTTACAGTTAGCTCGTTTTGGGATTCGTTTCTTAGGGCTTGAGCAAGTGGCAAAGATTGAAGGAATTTATACAGTACCTTATCAGGACTTGCAAAATATTACTTCCTCTGACCAAGGTTATGTAGCTCTTGCTTGGGGGCTAGGGATATTAAAAGGTGAACAAGACTCTTTTCAAGCGGAACAGATTGCTTCTCGTGCTCAAGCCGCGGTTACTTTAATTAGGATGTTAAAAACAGATTTAAAATAAAGGGTAAAATACTTGGCAAGGCTCTCTTGGAAAAGGGGGCCTTTTTTATGGGATAAATGAAATAAGAATTATTGAGAATAAAATACAGAATATAGAGGAAATTTGCCTAGCCTTATGGAAATATAATACTTATAGATAATGGTTAAAAGAAGGAGAGGTAAATAATGTGGAAAAGATTGGTTTTAAGATACAGGGCATGATCTCAGCAGATTGTGCTTATAAAATTGAACAGGCTCTTAAACAAATAAAGGGCGTGAGTTATGTTACGGTTAATTTGGCTTTAAAAAAAGTGAGCGTTGAATATGATCCTATTTTAGTGGATATAGAACAGCTCGATTCTAAAATTTCTAGTTTAGGATATACTTTGGTCGCTAACAGGGTTAATTTAAAAATTCGTGGTATGAAATGTGCTACTTGTGCTTCTCGAATTGAAAAAGAATTAAAAGCTTTGCCTGGTGTAAGTAGGGTTGTGGTCAATTTGCTTGCGGAAAAAGCAATTGTTGTTTATTTTGGTTCACAAATTACGATTAAAGACTTTGCGGATGTGATTAGAAACTTAGGTTATGAGGTAGTAGCTATTGATAATAAAGTCAGTTTACATCAAGAAAAAGGTGTTAAGGAGTGGGATCTTGCGGAACAGAAAAAACTCTTTTTCTTTGCTGCTTTGCTTTCTTTACCTTTGTTTTTAGTGATGTTGGTCGAAATATTTTTATGGTCATGGCTACCTGCGCTATTTTTTAATAAATATTTTCAGTTGTTTTTAGCCACCTTAGTTCAATTTATCGCCGGTGCTCAGTTTTACCGGGATGCGTATTATGCCTTGAAAAACAAAAGTGTAAACATGTCCGTTCTCGTAGTCTTAGGGACTTCAGCTGCTTATTTTTTCAGTTTAGCGGTTGTTTTTTGGGGCAGTAAAATAGGATATCAATATGTTTATTTTGAAACTTCAGCTCTTATTATTACTATTATTCTGCTGGGAAAACTTTTGGAATCCAGGGCTAAGGGGAAAACTTCGGAATCCATTGAAAAACTAATGGATTTAAGGGCCAGAAAAGCACGCGTGATTCGTGATGGGGAAGAAAAAGAAGTGCTTTTTGAAGAAGTAGAAGTGGGTGATTTAGTTGTTGTTCGTCCCGGAGAAAAAATTCCGGTAGATGGAGTAATTAAAGAGGGCTTTTCCTCTGTAGATGAGTCCATGTTTACCGGGGAAAGTATTCCTGTAGATAAAAAAGAAGGAGATAAAGTTATTGGGGCTACTATAAATAAGCAGGGAACTTTTAAGTTTGAAGCGATTAATGTCGGGTCAGAAACAGCATTGGCTCAAGTTATTCGTTCTGTAGAAGAGGCTTTGAGTTCTAAAGCTCCCATTCAGCGCATTGTAGATCTTATTTCTGCTTATTTTGTGCCATTAGTATTAATTGTAGCCGCAGTTACTTTTGTAGCCTGGTTTGCTTTTTTAGATGCAGGTAATTTTAATCGTGCTTTGATTAATTTTATTGCTGTTTTAGTAATTGCTTGCCCTTGTGCTTTGGGCTTAGCCACCCCTACTTCGATTGTGGTAGGTACGGGTAAGGGGGCTGAAGGTGGTATCTTGATTAAAGGGGGCGAGCATTTGGAAAATGCTCAGAAGGTAGATACTATTGTTTTAGATAAAACGGGAACGATTACTAAAGGGGAGCCTGAGGTTACAGACATTGTTTCTCTTGCTTCGTTTTCTACTGAGGACGTTTTACGGATAGCGGCAATCGCGGAGAAGGCTTCGGAACACCCCTTAGGGAAGGCTGTAGTTGCCCGCAGTAAAAAAATTTGGTGGGAACTGCCGGAAGCTACAGAATTTATTGCTTTACCGGGTTGGGGTGTGGAAGCGGTGGTGGAAGGGAAAAAGGTGTTTGTGGGAACCAGAAAATTGTTACAAAAGAAAGAAATATCTCTTGAAGATGCAACGGAAAATAAAATGCGTGAATTGGAGAGTCAGGGAAAAACAGTGATGCTTGTAGCTATTGGACAAGAAATAGCGGGAATTATTGCGGTAGCTGATACAGTAAAAGAGAACGCGATGGCTGCTATTACTGATTTGCGAGCGATGGGTATTGAGGTGATTATGCTTACCGGTGATAATTGGCGGACCGCGCAAACTATTGCTGAGCAAATTGGGATTACACGTGTTTTTGCCGAGGTTTTACCTGAAAACAAGGCTAAAGAAATAGAAAAATTAAAAGCTAAAGGGAAAACCGTAGGAATGGTGGGTGATGGTATTAATGATGCCCCGGCGTTAGTTACTGCTGATATTGGGCTGGCGATTGGTTCGGGAACAGATATTGCTATGGAAGCTGCCGATATTACTTTATTAAGTGATGACCTCAGGGGAGTTCCGGCGAGTATCAAATTGAGCAAGGCCACGATGCGAAATATTAAACAAAATCTTTTTTGGGCGTTAATTTATAATTCTTTAGGAATTCCTATTGCGGCAGCCGGTTTATTAAATCCGGTTTTTGCAGGTGGGGCCATGGCTTTTAGTTCTCTTTCT
>DUTO01000113.1 GCA_012842035.1 Clostridia bacterium
TTGATTTAAAGATTATGCTCCGTAACTAAAATTTTCTAAATAATATAAGTCATATTGGTGTCTGGCGGACAAAGGTAAATAGATATTACCATTTACTTGGGCTAGGCCCGTTAACCCCGGCTTAACCCGGAATCTTTTTAATTCTTCGGCATTATATCCTGAAAGATTGTGCATATTTTCAGGTCTGGGCCCTACCAAACTCATTTCTCCCTTCAGCACATTGCAAAGTTGCGGTAACTCATCAATTTTATAACGACGTAAAAACCTACCGACACGAGTGAGCCGCTCATCGTCCGGCAGCACTTCTTGCCCTTGAAGCGTTGGTTCGGCACCATACCACATCGTTCTAAATTTATACACCTGAAAGAATTGCAGATTATAGCCGGGTCTTTGCTGAAGAAAAAAGGCAGGTCCGGGGGAATCCAGCTTAATTAAAATGATAATTACTAACCCCAGTGGCAGAAAAAAAAGCAAAACTAAAAACGAAAAACTGAAATCGAAGATCCTTTTTATACCCTTTTGAATATTTAAACTAATTTTCTTCACGAAAACCACCCTTCAAATACTCAAATTAAGTTTAATAACTATACCTTTATGTGTCAAGCTTGCCCTTCGGCGTTTAGTCTGAATTTCCGCATAGTATCCCGGGCAAATTTCACATAGAACGGATTGGCCTTTAGCGTCGGCGTAAGACCTTGCATTTCTTGATTGACAACTGTCCAGGCGCGAAGTTCTTCATACATAACCGGGGAAGGCTCCCGCAAAGCCAAAGCAAAATAAGCATTAGCCTTTTCATGTTCTCCCTCTAAACACTCCACTACCCCGGCATAATAATTAAGGAAAACAGCCTCGTTTAATTTCTCTCCTTCCCAATAAGCGAGTCGCTCCGGCTCCACTTTTTGCATTTGCTCCACAGTGCGAAAATATATTTGTCGAGCCAAGTCAAGATGTTTTTTTTGCCCGCTTGCGATAGCTAATTGCACGTAGTTTTCCATCGCATACTGGTAACCACTATTTTGCATGGGCATCAAGGTAATTACTTGCTCAAAATAAGGAATGGCTTCTTCATACCTTTTTAATTGTCCCAAAACTACGCCTTTGGTTACATAAGTTTCATATTGGTAAGGGGCCAATGCAATAGCCCGTTCTAAATGCTGTAATCCCTCCTCTATTTCTGTAGTAGAGTCTTGCTGAAATCCCTTCGCTATTTTAATCAAACCTAAATGAGACGCATAAAGTGGATTTAAAGGAGCTAACTTTTGAGCTCTGCTTAAATCCTGCTCATATTGAGGAGCCATCGTTAACTTGACGAGTTGATTTATTCTTAAACTAGCCAAGGCCTGATAAGAATAAAAACAAGCTAACCCCATACTAAGAGAGGAAATAAATAAAACACTGGCTAAAATTAAAGAAACAAACCGTAACGATTGGTTATCAGCAGGTTTAAATCTATATTCACTCCCTAAAAAGCCTACTAAAACAAAAAGATACATCGCTACTGCAGTAAATGATAGATCCAAGTCAATGAGAGAATGCAAGAAAATTACACTTACTACTAAAAAAACAACCTTTTCTAAAGCAGTGCTTTTTTGCCTTTTCCAGCGCCAAATTTGTTGCCCCAAAACAAAGCCAAAGAGTCCCAAAAATAAAAGAGTACCCGGCAGACCACTTTCCACCATCGTCTGGAAAAGACTACTATGGGCATAAGCACTATTATAGAGATGACCTTGTACATATCGGCATAAAACAATCCAACCATCAGCACCTGTACCCAACAGCCAATGTTTTTGGAAAATCTGCCAAGCATCTTGATATAAATAAAAACGGAAACCTACCGTTGTTGTTTCTAAATTTATTTCCGCTAATCTAGTTAATTGCGGAGTCAAAACTTGCTCCGTAAAATATGGGGCGACTATAATTCGACCCACCAGAAGAAGTCCAATGACGCTCCCCACTACCAGAGAAGGACGGATAAACTTTTGGGCTAGCAAGAAGTTTAAAAAGAGAACTAAAAATATTCCCCCCCCTAAAATAAAAAGTGTTTTAACATTAGGACTTTGCAGAATAAAATTAGTACTAATTAAACCGAGAACATTAATTAACAAAAGGTTTCCCCAAGCAAGCCGGCGATACTCCTTTGCCAAGCACAACAACAAAACAAACAGAGCAGGCAAATAAACCAATAAAGAGCCACGCGATAAGGTAGCATAAAAGGCTACCGTGTTCAAAAACCACCCCGTTAAAAGTAATCCCCTTGCCCACTTTTTAGTACTCACTACATAAAAATAAATAGTTAAGAGAATAGTAGCAACCAACATAATGGCATAAGCATTAGGGTACTGGAAGGTAGAACAAAAACGCTCCTTATAAAGGAAATTACAGCGGTGCAGGAAATTAGCTTGAGCTAAAAATGTGAGTATGGTTCCGCAAGTAATCGCACTCAACATGGTCAACAAAACTTTTTTCTGTCCCTTGGGATCTCCCCCCCAAAGCTGTCCGGCTAGAAAACAAATCGCAAAATAAAAGATATATTTTAAAAAACCAACATAAGCCTGATGCGGTGATACAGCCACGAGAAAACTCAAAAAATAACTAAGACATAAAAGCATGAGTAAAAACTCGGGAATAGTAAAGTTTATTTCCCGACCTCGCTTTTTCAACACACAAAAAAGAAGGAGAATAATAGCCACGGCCAAAGGCCAAAACTTTTCTTCAAAAAAAGAACCATAATTTAAAGGAGCCAAGAAAAGAATAATCAGAAAAAAGCACCTAATCACCTTAATCTTGATTTGAATTTTACTCTTTATGTGCCTTTTTTTCTTCATCTCTTACTCCTTTTACCCCTTAACCTTCGGTCATCTATTTTTCCCCAAAGCTAACTTCCGAAAATATGCTATAGTTTTCCGCAAGCCCTCTTCCAAAGGAACCAAGGGCTCCCATTTTAATTTTTGTTTAGCCACGGCAATGTCCGGTCGCCTTTTTTGCGGGTCATCCTCTGGTAAAGGCTGAAAAATAATCCGGGCTGAGGAATTAGTCAACTCCATTATCTTTTCCGCAAGAGCAAGAATAGAAATCTCTTTGGGATTTCCTATATTAAGCGGGCCCCTTACTTCTGCTTCACTCTGCATTAACCTGACCATACCCTCAAGCAAATCATCGATAAAACAAAAACTACGTGTCTGACTACCATCTCCATAAACGGTAAGGTCTTCCCCTTTTAAAGCTTGTACTATAAAATTGGAAACCACCCTCCCATCATAAGGATGCATTCTAGGCCCATAAGTATTAAAAATTCTGATAACCTTAATTTTAACTTGATATTGACGATAATAATCAAAAAACAAGGTTTCGGCTATTCTTTTCCCTTCATCATAACAAGAGCGCACCCCAATCGGATTGACATAACCCCAACAAGTTTCCGGTTGGGGATGTAACTGGGGATCCCCGTAAACCTCACTCGTACTGGCTTGCAAGATTTTTGCCCCTGTCTTCTTAGCCAGCTCCAACATATTGATTACACCATAAACACAAGTCTTAATTGTTTTAAGGGGAGCAGACTGATAATGCAAAGGACTGGCAGGACAGGCAAGATTATAAATCTCATCCACTTCTACAAAAAACGGTTCGATAAGGTCATGCTCTATAAATTGAAAATACTTATTAGAACCTAAATGTTTCAGATTAGCTAGACTACCGGTAGATAAATTATCTAGGCAAATAATTTTATGCCCTTCTGCTAAAAGACGTTCACACAAATGAGAGCCAATAAATCCCGCTCCTCCGGTGACCAATATTTTTTTCATCTCATTAATAACTCCTCACTATAGCCCTGTGGATTATTTTTTTGCCAATGCCAAGAATCGCGACACATCTCTGTAAGATTCTTCTCCGCTTTCCAGCCTAATTCCTGTAAAGCTTTCGTCGGATCAGCATAACACTCGGCAATATCCCCCGGTCTCCGCTCTGTAATTATATAGGGAATTTCCTGCCCCGTAGCTTCCCTAAAACTATGTACGACATCAAGCACACTATAGCCTACCCCGGTTCCCAAATTATAAGCCTCCACACCGGTCATGACCTGAACTTTTTCCAAAGCCCGCAAATGCCCTTTCGCTAAATCAACAACATGAAGATAATCCCTTACCCCTGTACCATCATGAGTGGCATAGTCAGCACCAAAAATAAATAGCTTTTCTCTTTTCCCCACCGCTACTTGAGTAAGATAAGGCATTAGGTTATTGGGAATCCCCTGAGGATCCTCACCGATTCGCCCACTTTCATGTGCCCCCATAGGATTAAAATAACGTAATAAAGCAATACTCCATTCCCGCTCCGCTCTATACAAGTCCCCTAAAATCTTTTCAATCATCAACTTGGTTCGACCATAAGGATTCGTAGCCCGCAAGGGGAAATCTTCGGTAATAGGAACAGAATCCGGTACTCCGTAAACAGTAGCCGAGGAACTAAAAACAATTTTCTTTACACCGTATTTTTGCATTACTGCACACAAAATTAAAGTACCTGTAACATTATTCTGATAATAAGATAAAGGTTTCTCTACCGATTCTCCCACCGCTTTTAACCCGGCAAAATGAACTACGACCTCAATCTCATTTTCGGCAAACACCTGCTCCAACTTTTCTTGCTCTAAAAGGTCCACTGCATAAAACCGGAATGTTTTCCCTGTTATCTCTTCTATCCGTTTTAAAACTTCCGGCTTACTATTCACAAAATTATCGACAATAACAAGTTCATAACCAGCAGTTAATATTCTACACAAGTATGACTGCCGATATAACCCGCTCCCCCCGTAACCAATATCGCCAAGGTTATCTCCCCATTCCTTTTTTATATAAACTAATATTAATTTAATTCTATCAAAAA
>DUTO01000114.1 GCA_012842035.1 Clostridia bacterium
AAAGCAAAACTAAACCTTTACATTGTGCACCCTTAATCATTTTTTTAAATTCTAAAAGAGCTAATAAAGTTAATAAAAATACAGCTAAAAGAAAGTAAGGGTCACCCTTAAAAATAATAAAGATTAATAAAGGTATACCAATTAAAGCACTAATAATTCTTTGGGCAAGCATAACTTCACCAACTTTTTCTTTTTACTATTATTTAAGCCCACCGAAACGACGTTGACGGTACTGATAGTCATAAATAGCTTGATATAAATGCTGTGCTGTAAAATCAGGCCAAAACACATCTGTAAACCAAAATTCAGTATAAGCAGACTGCCATAAAAGAAAATTGCTTAACCGTAATTCTCCGGCAGTACGAATAAGCAAATCAGGTTCAGGAATACCGGCAGTATAAAGATATTGTGCAAAAAGAGAGTCATTAATAGTCCCGGCCGCAATTCTTCCGGCCGCCACTTCTTGCGTAATCCTATTTACAGCATCCAAAATTTCTTTTCTTCCCCCATAATTTAAAGCTATTTGTAATAATAATTTTTGATTCTGCTCTGTTTCCTTTTCTGCTTTCTTAACTTTAAGTTGTGCAACTAAAGGCAGTTGCGAGAGATTACCTATAGTTTTTATTTTAATTCCGTTTTGTTTTAATTCATCTAACTCTTGGTCAATATATTCTACTAAGAGCTCCATCAGAGCTTCAATTTCTTTTGCCGGCCTCTTCCAATTCTCAGTGGAAAAAGCGTATACAGTTAAACATTCGAGCTCTAAATCAAGACATGTTTCCACAATTGTTTTTAAAGTTTCGGCCCCAACCCTATGTCCGGCTATACGTGGCAGTCCCTTTGTCTTCGCCCAACGCCCATTGCCATCCATAATAATAGCTATATGACGAGGTAAAGGTAATTTTATAATTTCTTGATAAATAATTACAACCTCCTTTAAGATGAAAACCCCCTCTGTGAGGGGGTAATTTCTCTTTATTTCCTTTCCCTTCTCTTCTCTATACTTCCATAATTTCTCTTTCTTTGGCTATGCAGACACGTTCTGTTTCTTTAATGTATTGGTCAGTTATTTTTTGAATCTCATCTTGTGCTTTCTTAGCTATATCTTCAGAAATCCCCTTATCTTTTTCCTTACATTTAATATTATCGTTAGCCTCACGACGAATATTTCTAATGCTAACTTTAGCTTCTTCTGTTTTCTTTTTAATAGTTTTTACTAATTCTTCTCTACTTTCTTGAGTTAACTGTGGAATAGTTATGCGTAAAATATTTCCATCATTACTGGGATTTAAGCCTAGGTCTGATTTTAAAATGGCTTTTTCCACTTCTTCAAGAACACTTTTGTCCCAAGGTTGTACTGTCAAAAGACGGGGTTCCGGTGCCGAAATATTAGCTAATTGATTAATGGGAGTTAATGTTCCATAATACTCTACCTTAATCTTCTCCAGTAAAGCAGGATTAGCTCTCCCCGCTCGTAACGTAGAAAAATCCCGGCGTAAAACTTCAATAGTTTTTTTCATTTTTGCTTCAGCTTCTTTAAAAACATCTTTAAACATCTTTCTACCTCCCAATATATGTACCTATTTTTTCACCCATGACTGCTTTCTTAATATTCCCTTCTTCCAAGATACTAAAAACAATAAGCGGTATATTGTTATCCATGCACAAAGTTGTGGCTGTAGAATCAATTACACCAAGCCCTTTATTTAAAACATCAATATAATTAAGAGAACTAAATTTATGAGCCACGGGGTTTTTTAAAGGGTCACAATCATAAACTCCATCAACCTTCTTGGCCATCAATATTGCTTCAGCTTCAATTTCAGCAGCACGAAGCGCAGCCGTAGTATCAGTAGTAAAATAAGGATTTCCGGTGCCGGCAGCGAAAATAACTACACGACCTTTTTCTAGATGACGTATCGCTCTTCTCTTAATATAAGGCTCTGCTATTTGTCTCATTTCAATAGCCGTAAGGACTCTTGTATCAACATGATTATTTTCTAATGTGTCTTGTAAAGCAAGAGCATTAATCACTGTAGCCAACATTCCCATATAATCAGCCGTAGCGCGATCTATGCCTCGTTCACTTCCGGAAACGCCACGCCAAATATTTCCCCCACCCACAACAATTGCCGTTTGCACACCGGCCTCAAGAATTTCTTTTACCTGACGAGAAATTGAATCTAAAATTTGATGTTCAAGACCAAATTTTCGTTGTCCGACTAATGCTTCCCCACTAAGTTTTATAATAACTCTTTTATATTTTGCTTGAATCATATAATAAATAATCCTCCATTCTATAAAATTCTACATTAATAAATAAAAACCTTTTTTTATGAATGTAATTATATTTTAATAAAGAGAACACAAAGTGTTCTCTTTATTAAAACCAAATAATTATTTTTCAAGCTGTGCCCTGACCTCATCGGCAAAGTTTTCTTCTCTTTTTTGTAAACCTTCGCCAACCTCATAGCGAACAAAACGTCTAACTTTTATATTTTCACCAATTTTAGCAATCTGTTCAACAATAAGGTCATTAACAGTCACGTCCGGGTCTCGAATATAAGGTTGCTCTAGTAAACAAACCTCTTGATAAAACTTTTTCATCCTTCCTTCGACCATTTTTTCCACAATTTTTTCTGGCTTGCCTTCATTTAAAGCTTGTGAACGCAAAATTTCCTTTTCTTTTTCCAGCACATCTTCCGGGACATCTTCTCTCTGCACATACTCAGGGCGTGAAGCTGCGATTTGCATCGCAATGTTCTTGGCTAACTCTTTAAAGGCGGGAGTTTTAGCTACAAAATCTGTTTCACAATTAAGTTCTAATAAAACACCAATCCTCCCACCATGAATATATGACTCTACAATTCCTTCCGCAGAAATTCGCCCTGCTTTTTTAGCTGCAGCTGCTAATCCTTTTTCACGTAAATAAGCAATTGCTTCTTCTAAATTACCTTCTTTTTCCGTAAGTGCCTTTTTGCAATCAAGAACACCAGCACCGGTGCGTTCACGTAATTCTTTAACCATTTCCATGGTAATCATATTTTCGCCCCCTTTACTGATTACATCTTGTTATTTCTAAATTACTTATCATCCTCAGTAGTCATTTCTTGTTCTTCATCAACTTGCTCAATTTCCTGTTCTTTAACTACTTGCCCAGCTTCTTGTGCTTCATTAATTTCATTCTCTACCTGTCCGCGATTAGCTTCTAAAACAGCCTCGGCCATTTTATTCGTAATTAACTTTACTGCTCTAATCGCATCATCATTTCCGGGAATAATATAATCAATTTCATCAGGGTCACAATTAGTGTCGACAATAGCAACAATAGGGATTTCCAAGCGCCGTGCCTCAGCTACAGCAATATGTTCTTTACGAGGGTCAATAACAAAAAGAGCACCGGGTAAACCAGGCATATCTTTAATTCCCCCTAGAAATCTCTGCAGTTTCTCTCTTTCAGCCATTAAACCGGCTACTTCTTTTTTGGGTAAAACTGCAAAGGTGCCCTTTTCTTCCATTTCTTCGAGTTCTTTTAAGCGCTGAATCCTTTTTTTAATCGTATTATAATTTGTTAAGGTACCACCTAACCAGCGTTGATTAACATAATACATTCCACAACGTTCTGCTTCCTCTTTAACCGTTTCCTGAGCTTGTTTCTTAGTACCGACAAATAAAACATGCTCACCATTAGAAACAATACTCCGAATAAATTCATAAGCTTCTTCCACTTTTTTTACTGTTTTCTGTAAATCAATAATGTAAATCCCATTTCTTTCTGTAAAAATATACGGCTCCATTTTAGGATTCCATCTTCTCGTCTGATGACCAAAATGTACACCAGCCTCCAATAATTGTTTCATCGTAATAACAGACATTACTACACCTCCCTCCCAGTGGTTTTACCTCCGTTATTCTCATCTTTACCTCAAACCATTTACATGGCACCCTGAAATAAATCCAATAACGTGTGTATTTACACTATTGGTTAGTATAACATAAAAATATCCCTGCAGACAAACTTTTTTATAATTTTTTTTTATTTTTGCTTCGCTATTTTTTTCCCTAAATTTAAACGTAGAACTACTTCACCTTTAGTTGTATTAAGTTGTTCTGCAATTTCCGTAATTGATTTTCCTTGTTTTAACAATCTGGCAATCTCTAAAGTAACAGGATTATATTTCTCCTCATTATCCTCATCAGCAAAAGCAATACCACTTTTCTCCAATCTGCTTTTCTTTTCTGCTAAGTCCTGTAGAAGTTGTTCCCCTCTAGCAATTTTTTCTTCTAAATTGTCTAAATACTGTGTAGATAAATATGAATTTTCATAAAGTAATTCGTCAAGATCATTTTTTAAAAAAAGATATTCTTCTTTTAAAAATTTCAACTCACTATATTTAATAAAAATTAAAATAACAAAAATACTATTTAT
>DUTO01000115.1 GCA_012842035.1 Clostridia bacterium
TAAAGTTGAAAATTTGAAACAAGAGCTCATTATCTCTCATCAGTTTCACCACCTATATACCTTCTTGTTGTAAAGAGTTAGAAGAACCCATCTCTTTCTTCTTAATAATTGTCTCAATACGCAAAATAGCTGTAGCTACTTCCATGGCGGTTTGTAAGGCCTGTTTTTTAACTAAAACCGGGTCATAAATACCTAATTCCTGTATATCTATAATTTCTCCACTATCACAATTTATCCCTAAAGAATTTTTATCTTGTTCAATTTGAGCCGCAATTACCTCGCCTAACTTTTCTAAAGGATTAAAACCGGCATTATTAACAATTTGCGTAAAAGGCTTTTTTAAAGCCTCACAAACACAATCAACACCGTAAACTGCCATACCTACCGCTTTCTGACGTGTAGCTTGCAATTCTCGAGCAATCGCCAATTCCACCGTACCACCTCCGGGCACAACCCCACCTTTGACGGCAGCTTGTACGGCAGAAGCAGCATCCTTAGCAATCCGTTCTCGTTCTTCTACAACTTCTTCTGTAGAAGCACTCACTAAAACAGTAGCTTGTGCCTCGCCTTTTCCACCCAAAAGCCGAACATGTTTTAATTTTTCCTCCACATATACTTCTGCAGCTTCACCTAAAGACTGTTTTAAATCTTTTTCCTCTTTTTTTAAACCCGTTCTTTTTAAAAGTTTGGCCCCTGTAAATTCAGCTGCTTGTCGTAATTCACAATTAGAAACACGCTGCAGAACTAATACTCCGGCATCTGTAAAAATCTCCTCAGCTACATCATGAATCCCTCGATCCACAAGCACCAAACCTACACCTAAGCGCACAACTTTCTCGATGTTTTGCCTAAATTCTTCTTGTAACTTTAAATAACGTGTGAACCCTGCTTCTGTCCTTAAAGCCCCATCTTCAATTTCTTCCGGCTCTAAAGCATCATCAATCACTAACACTTTAACTATTTTTAATTTCTTAGGCATTTCCGGATTAACCGGTTCTTTATCAATGATAACGCCTGAAATGACTTGATTTTGAGAACCTACTACGGCTCGAATGTTCTCCGCCAATTTAAAAGAAGGCTCACCAAGTTTTTCCTGACCTAAAAATGAAGTAGCCTTAATCACTAAATCAGCAATATCCTCATTTCCCCGTGCCGCTACCTTTGCTGTTTTAAATAATAAAGACTGATTACTTGAAATGAGAGGAATTGCCTTTTCCTCCAACGCTTGAATCGCTTTTTTAATTCCTAACGACATTCCTTCAATTACTTTTACTACAGGAACACCCTTTCTGATTTGATTAACCCCTTCATTAACCAAAGCTCCGGCTAAAATCGTTGCAGTCGTAGTGCCATCTCCTATTTCTTCCTGTTGTGCTTTAGCCAGATTAATTAACATTCTCGCCGCGGGATGATTCACATCCATCATTTCGAGAATCGTGACCCCATCATTAGTAATTATCACATCACCAAACTGGTCTAACAACATTGTATCCAAGCCCTTAGGGCCTAAAGTACCTTCTACTGCTTGGGCAATAACCATAATCGCCTGAGCATTCGTCAGAAGTGCTGATAAGCCTTCTTCTCCCCCGGAACCTTGCCTGTTCTGCTGTTTCACGTTCATGCGGTACCTCCAAAACAAATGTTTTCACTACTGACTACAACCAACCTTACAGCTTACGTAATCCTTCCGTTAACGCCAATGTTAAAAACTCAACAATGCTAATCGCTTTGGCATATTCCATTCGCGTCGGACCAAGTACACCTAAAGTCCCAATAATCCTACCCTCTAATTCATAAGTAGCGGTAATCAAGCTACAATTCTCCAATTCTTCATAAGGATTTTCTTTACCGATTTTTACCGATATACCCACTTTTTGCCCAGTATTCAGCACCTCTTGTAAAACTTCTTCCTCTTCTAAAAGCTCTAAAAGGTCTTTTACTTTTTCTATGTCTTTAAACTCCGGTTGGTCTAA
>DUTO01000116.1 GCA_012842035.1 Clostridia bacterium
CAATATCGAGAATTATTAAAAACAGAGGGGGTATTGCTAGAATTTACTGAAAATGCTATTGAAGAAATTGCAGAAATTGCGTATACTGTAAATAGTCAAACGGAAAACATTGGCGCTCGGCGACTTCATACAATTATGGAAAAATTATTAGAAGAGATGCTTTTTGATGCCCCGGAAGTAGTACAAAAAAAGATTGTAATTGACCATAATTATGTGCAAAAAAGATTAGGTTCTATTGTTTCTAATGAAGATTTAAGCCGATATATTTTGTAATTTAAAAGAGGAGGAAAAATAATGAAAACGCTTTTGGAAAAAACACGCACAGTTAACAAGCTTTTACAAAAAACAGCTGGAAACCCAGTAGAATTCACAGAAATGGCTAAAGTATTGAGTGACCTGATTGATTGTAATATCTATATTGTAGGGAGAAGGGGCAAAATTTTAGGTTATGCTTTTATGGATGGTTTTGCTTGCCCTACAATTGAAGAAATTGTGCTGAATACTGAAAGATTCCCGGAGTCTTATAATGAAGATTTAATGAGGATAACTCAGACTTATGCTAATATCAAGAAAGACACAGAGGAATGTATTTTTAGTGAAGAATTTGATTGTGACTTTGAGAATAAAATTACTACAGTTATTCCGATTATGGGTGGTGGCGAAAGACAAGGAACTTTATTGTTGGTTAAATATGAAAATGAATTTGATCATCAAGACTTAATTTTAGGTGAATATGGGGCTACTGTAATTGGCATGGAAATTCTCCGTTCTAAGGCTGAAAGGATTGAAGAAGAAGCTAGACGTAAAGCAGCGGTACAAATAGCGATTGAAACTCTTTCTTATTCCGAATTAGAGGCTATTGAGCATATTTTTGCTGAATTAGATGGACAGGAAGGTTTATTAGTAGCTAGTAAAATTGCTGATCGGGTAGGTATTACTCGTTCGGTAATCGTTAATGCTTTAAGAAAATTTGAAAGTGCCGGTGTGATAGAATCCAAGTCTTTAGGGATGAAGGGAACATATATTAGAATTCTTAATGAGAATTTATTAGAAGAACTTGCTAAAGCGAGATTACCATAAAAATTAAATAAATATAGATAAAGTAGGAGGTAGGGGGAGTTGTCACCTACCTCTTATTCTATTTGTAAAACAAAAAAGTATATTATTATCTACAATTAACTATTGAAATTAAATAAATATAATATAATTGGAAAAAATTTATTTTTATAAGAGGATTTTAGCGAAATAGCTAGAAAAATATATAACAGATGTCAAAAAAACATGTTTAGTTTATATTGGTTTTACGGATGTGATTAGTGATGTTAAAAATGAATTTAATAAGTTTATTAGAGAAAGCCATGGGTGGTAGTGTCTTACGTCATAATGTTCTTAGCAATAATATAACTAATGTTAATACGCCCGGTTTTAAAAGAAGTGATGTGAGTTTTCGTTCTACATTAGATGGAGCGATAAGGTCACAGTTAGAATTAAAGACAACTAAGCCTGTTCATTTAAAATCTCCTAAGGCAATAGCAGAGCCGAGAATTATTAATGACGACAAAACAAGTTTACGTAGTGATGGTAATAATGTAGATATAGATATTGAGTTAGCGAATTTAGCAGAAAATCATCTTTATTTTAATAGTCTAGCACAGTTTTTGTCTTCTCAACTTACTTTATTGCGACAATCTATATCCGAAGGGAGGCGTTAAAGTATGAATCTTATAAAATCCTTAGGCATTAGTGCTTCAGGTCTTAGTGCAGAACGTTTGCGCATGGATGTTATTTCTTCTAATATTGCTAATGCAAATTCAACACAAACTGTTAGGGGAGGACCTTATCGGAGGCGAGTGGCGATTTTGGCTCCTCAGAAAAATGCAGCAAGTTTTAAAAATGTTTTACGAGATTCTTTGCAAAATACACCACCTTATAGTGGGGTTAGAGTAGCAAGTATTATTGAAGACTCTTCACCTTTAAAAAGAGTCTATGACCCGGAGCATCCACATGCTTCAGCAGACGGATATGTTGAATATCCTAATGTTGATGTGATGAAAGAAATGGTAGAATTAATTACAGCTTCTCGCGCTTATGAGGCTAATATTACGTCACTTAATTCTACAAAAAATATGTTTTTAAAAACTTTAGAAATAGGTCGTGCTTAAGGAGATAAGCAATGGAAATTAAAGGGATAAACTTGTTGCCGGTTGTGGGGCCCGAAAAAACAAAGCAAACTAAAGATAATGTACAGAGTTTTAGTGCTTATTTAAAAGAAGCTTTAAATAAGGTAAATGCTTCTCAATTAGAGGCCGAATATTTAATTCATGACTTTGTTATTGGTAATGATGTGGATTTACATCAGGTTGTTTTAGCTACAGAAAAGGCAGATTTAGCTTTGCAATTAACAATACAAATTAAAAACAAAGTGATCGAAGCATATCAAGAATTAATGAGAATGCAGGTATGAACCTTGAGGTGAGACAATGGGTTTAGGGGTTCAATTACAAGAACAAATTAATACTATCTGGCAAAAATTATCTAAAGGGCAAAAAGTTACCATTTTGATTATAATTTTTGTATTTATATTAACAGTTATAGGAATGCTTTTTGCTAAACAGCCTAAAATGGAAGTGCTTTATTCCGGTTTGAGCCCGGAAAATGCTAGTGCACTTACCGCTAAATTAAAGGAACAGAAAGTGCCTTATCAATTGGTTGATGAGGGAAAAACTATTTTAGTAAAAGCTGAAGATAAATATCAATTACGTTTAGATATGGCTAGTGAGGTTAATTTAAAGGGAGTTATTGGTTTTGAGTCTTTTAATGAAACTCGTTTTGGAGAAACTGATACGGATAAACGGGTTAGATATCTCGTCGCTTTACAGGGTGAGTTAACTCGTACTATTGAATATCTTGATGCAGTGGAAACGGCTAAAATACATATAGTTCTACCGGAGAAATCTCTATTTATTCGTGATGAGAAAGAGGCTACTGCGTCTGTATTGCTTCGTTTAAAGCCTTATGCTAGTTTAAAACCTGAGCAAGTAAAGTCAATTATGTCTTTTGTGAGTCATAGTGTAGAAGGACTTAAATCGGAAAATGTCACTGTCATGGATGTTAACGGAAATTTGCTTTCCGAAGATTTGGCTGATAGTGCTTCTCAGGGCTTGACGCGAGCTTCAGTAAATCAACTTGCTTTAAAACAGCAATATGAAAAAGAAACAGCTAAATCTGTGCAAACGATGTTGGAAAAAATATTGGGTTCGGGTAAGGCTGTTGTAAGAGCTAGTGTGTCCATGGACTTTGACTAGGTAGAAACTCACTCGGAAAAATATGAAGACCCTTTCGTTGTTAGTGAGCAGATTAAAGAAGAAAGTTCTAGCGGTGTTTCACAATCCGTAGGAGGGAATCCTGCTGATGCGAATATGATAGGACCTAGTTATGGTGATATTGATTCAGGGACGAGTGAGCATGAGTTGGTAGAAATAATTCGTAATTTTGATGCTAGTAAAATTATAGAAAAAAAAGTTACGGCTCCCGGTAAAATCACTAATATTTCTTTATCTGTACTTGTTGATGGAAATTTAACACCTGAGGAAGAGAGTAGTATTAAAAAGGCTGTTGCTGATGCAGCAGGTGTAAATATCGAGAGAGGTGACCAGGTTTCTCTTGTGGTGATGCCTTTTAATGTTGAAGATGTTTCGAAAATGGAAGAAGCAATAGCTAAAAGGGAATCATTTCAACGGAGAATGGAATATTTAAAAATGTTAAGGGGCCCTTTAATGATCCTTTTGCTTCTAGGAGTAATATTTTTTGTGATGTATCAGTTACGGGATGCAGCTTTAGAAAAAGAGCGTTATTTAGTGCAAAATGCAGCAGAAATAGGAGCACTCAGTGAGGATCCTCCTGATGTTAATTTGACTCTATCTCCTGAAGCCATGGAAAAAAAGGCGATGCAAAAACAAGTAGACAACCTTATTAAAAAGGCTCCTGAAGAAGTAGCTAAAATAGTAAAAACTTGGTTAGCAGAAGATCAGAGGTGATAATATTGAAAGACACACGACAGTTAACAGGTTGCCAAAAAGCTTCTGTTTTTATGATTGGGTTAGGGCCTGAAAAATCAGCACAAGTAATGAAATATCTGAATGAAGAGGAGATAGAAAGACTTACTTTAGAGATTGCTAGTATAAGAAATATTGATGATGAACAGCTAGAAAGTGTTACAAAGGAATTTGGCGAGCTTTATATGGCTTCTCATTATATAGCTCAAGGTGGTATCGAATATGCACAAGAAGTTTTAGAAAAAGCGTTGGGAACTGAAAAAGCGATTGGAATTATCAATCGCCTTTCTTCTAATTTACAAATAAAACCGTTTGATTTTATCAGAAAAACAGACCCCAGTCAGGTTTTGAATTTTATTCAAGGTGAGCATGCTCAGACGATAGCTTTAATAATGTCTTATCTTGACCCGGAACAAGCAGCAATAATTTTATCTGCTCTGCCTAGTGAGCGACAAACTGAAGTGGCTAGGCGTATCGCCATTATGGATAGTACTTCTCCGGAAATAATTAGAGAAGTGGAAAATACTTTAGAGCAAAAGCTTAGTACTTTAGGTGCACAAGATTATACAAGTGCCGGAGGTATTAATTCTATAGTTGAAATTTTAAATAATGTAGATAGGGCAACTGAAAAAACAATTTTAGAAACTTTGGAAGTTCAGGATCCTGTCTTGTCAGAAGAAATTAAAAAACTTATGTTTGTTTTTGAAGATATTACGAAAATGGACGATCGTAGTATTCAGTTGGTACTTCGTGAAGTAGAAAGTAAGGATTTAGCGCTAGCACTTAAAGGAGCCGGGGAAGAAGTAAAAGATAAAGTTAAAAGAAATATGTCGAAACGTGCTGCAGAAATGTTAGAAGAAGAAATAGTTTTCTTAGGTCCGGTTCGTTTAAGAGATGTTGAGGAGGCTCAACAGCGAATCGTCACTGAAGTTCGTCGCCTAGAAGAATCAGGAGAAATTATTATTTCTCGTGGGGGAGGAGACGAGATTATTGAGTAAAGTTATTAAATCTTGTTTTGTTAAAAAGAAAGAAAAAAAAGATTCAGGATTAAACAGTTCTGCTGTGACTACAGGTTATGGCGGAAAACATGAGGGTGACCTTACTAAAGAAACAGCACATTCTATTTATGAGGAAACAAAAATAATGATTGAGGACTTGGTTCGTGAAGCTCAAAAAAAGGCGGAGGCAATAATTTGTGAAGCCGAAAAAGAAGCGGAAAAATTAAAGAAAAAAAGCAAAATTGAATCTGAACAAGTAAAAAAGAAGGCTTATCAAGAGGGCGTACAATCAGGATATCGAGAAGGTAGGGAAAAAGGGGAAAAAGAAATAAAAATCTTAGCCGCAGAAACAAAAAAATTGGCGCAAAATTTAAGTGCCTATAAGGAAAGATATTTTAAGGAAAATGCCGAGAATATTATTGACCTTGTGTTGACTATTGTTCAAAAAATTATTAATACAATTGTAGAGTTAAAGCCGGAAATTATCTGTAGTATTGTTAAAAATATTTTAGAGGAAGTAGGCGATGCTGAAAAGTTAATTATTAAAGTTAATCCGCTTCATTTGCCTTATTTAGATATTTATGACCAGCAATATCAAGAGCTTAAGACAAGTAAACTTAGTTTTGAGGGAGATCCGGAAATTAAATTAGGGGGATGTATTCTGGAAACAGAAAATGGGTTTATTGATGCCCAAATAGATGAGCAGTTACTTCTTTTAAAAAAAGCATTAAAGGATGAAAATAATTATGCTGGACTTTGCTAAATTAAAAAACACAGTTAAAGAAACGAAAACATTACGTTTTAAAGGATATGTTACAGAAATTATTGGTCTAATTGTTCAGGCCCAAGGGCCTAAGGCTGGAATAGGGGAAATAGTTTATATCCAAAGTGAACAGGGGTTTATCCCGGCTGAAGTAGTAGGGTTTAAAAAAAATAGGACATTATTGATGTCTTTTGGTAATATGTCCGGTGTTGCTCCGGGTGATTTAATTGTTTCCAGTGGTGAATTTCTAAAGGTGAAAGTGGGACCTCATATTATCGGTCGAGTGCTTAATGGTTTAGGTGAACCACTTGATGGAAAAGGGGTATTGGACTGGGAAAAAGAGTATCCTCTGCAGGAGGCCCCTCCTCACCCTTTAAAAAGGAAAAGAATTACGGAATGTTTATCTTTAGGAATCAAGGCTATTGATGGGCTATTGACTTGTGGAAGTGGGCAAAGATTAGGTATTTTTTCCGGAAGTGGTGTAGGCAAGAGTACTCTTTTAGGCATGATTGCTAGAAATAGCAGTGCTGATATTAATGTAATTGCTTTGATTGGGGAGCGTGGGCGTGAAGTCCGTGAGTTTTTGGAAAATGACCTCGGTTCAGGTATAGAAAAGTCAGTTGTGGTTGTGGCTTCATCGGATCAGCCAGCTATAATTCGTGTTAAAGCAGCTTTTTTAGCGACGGCTATTGCGGAATATTTTCGAGACCGGGGGGCCAGGGTTGTTTTGCTGATGGATTCGATAACTAGGTTTGCGATGGCGCAAAGAGAAATCGGCTTGGCCATAGGTGAACCTCCTGCTACGAAAGGTTATACTCCTTCTGTGTTTGCTTTATTACCGCGTCTTTTAGAAAGAGCAGGAACTGCTGAAAAAGGAAGTATTACCGGACTTTATACTGTTTTGGTGGAAGGTGATGACTTTAATGAACCAATTGCTGATGCGGCACGAGGTATTTTAGATGGACATATTGTCCTTTCGCGTCAATTAGCAGCCTTGGGACATTATCCAGCGATTGATGTTCTTAACAGTATTAGTCGAGTGATGATTAATATTGTAGATGAGGAACATTTTCAAGTCGCAGCTAAAATTAAAGAAGTCATAGCTGTTTATAATGAAGCTAAAGATTTAATTGATGTAGGGGCTTATCAAAAAGGAAATAATCCTCAAATTGATTTAGCTATTCAATTTATAGGTAAAATTAACGAGTTTTTACGACAAGGAGTTAAGGAATATTGGGAATTAGAGCAAACTCATGAATTATTAAGAGCCCTTTATCACGAAATTAAGAGAAATGAGTAGATGATTGATGTTTAAGTTCCGTTTAGCTAAAATTTTACGTTTACGAGAACACAAGGAGAAATTATGCCTAGAGGAAGTTGGTAAATGCGTATTGCAGTTACAAGAAGCTTTGCAAAAAAAAGAGGAATTTGAAGAAAGAATAGCTAAGTTAGAAAGGGAATATATTATTACTTTAAAAGGTTTTATTTTTGCGGAAAGAGTTAGTTTATATAAAAATTATTTATTATATCATTATAAAATGTTGAAATTACAAAAAGAAGTGATTGAGGAAAAAAAGAATAACTTGGCAGAAGCACGAGTAAAATTAGTGGAAGCGATGAAAGAAAGAAAAATTTTAGATAAGCTGCGAGAAAAACAATATTTTCGTTATCGGCAGGAGCAAGAGAAAAAAGAGCAGATTTTCCAAGATGAATTAGCGGTAACTTCAAAAAGAAGGCAAAGTGATTGAGATGAAAAAAACAATTATCTTTATTTTAATTTTAATTATCATTATGGTTGGGGCAGGAGTTTTTGCTGCCCAGCAAACTGGTTATCTTAATTTAAATTCTGTTTTTACTCAAATTCCAGGCACAGATATAGTAGCGAAAACAGATGACGTATTAAACGGACAAAAATCGACAGTTTCACCTATTGAAACAGAAAACAAGAAACTAAGGAAGGAAAAAAAGGATCTTGAGTATAAGCTAAATACCTTAGAAGGAGAAAAAACAAAATTATTAGAACAAGTTACGGAGTTGCAAACAGAACTGACGAAATTAAGGGCAGATCTAACTAACCAAGAAATAGCTACTTTAAATGCGGAAGAGTTAGCTGCTTATTATCAAGAAATGAAGCCTGAAGCTGTAGTTAAAATTATGGATAATCTGGATGATGAAATTGTCATGATTATTTTACCTCTTTTAGACAAAAAACAGACAGCGAAAATAATTGCTTTAATGGATCCGCAAAGAGCGGCTATGATTACGCAATTGTTGCTGGATAAAAAAGTTCGGCAATAATTATATAATTTTTAAGAAAGGAGGTGGGAAAGAATGGGAAATATTGGTGCAATAATGTTGCTGGAAGATGTAACTGTAAAGCGGGAGCATGTTTCTCAGCCTAAAAACGAGTTCGTAGACTTTGCTGAAATATTGGCTGTATTGCTTGGACAAGCAAATTTTTCTGTAGAGCAACTATTAGAAGATACTTTACTTGCAAAAGAAGATGTTCATTGTAGTTTAGAGAGTGAGATAGAGAAAAATGATATAAAAGGTTTATTAGGTATGTTTAACCCTGAATTTCGCAGAGAGCTCTCGAACGATGAGGTAGAGTTAAAAAATGCTATTCTAGGAGAGTATTTAGAAAAGCCTGCAATGGAGTCAAACGAATTTTATAAAAAGATAGAAAGGCATAAGATGGAAAGGAATTTACAACAGCATGTTTTGAATTTAAAGGAACTTGCGTTTTTGCAGGAAACAAAAGATGAAAAAATAGGGCTTGAAAAAAAGGGGCTTGAAGAATTGCCGGAAAAAGCTTCTTTTATTACTTTAAAAACAGAGAATTTAACTCCGGAAGAGAAATCGGTTCCGGAGGGAAAATTAATTACCGAGAGTAAATTAACTAATTTAAGCAAAAGAGAACCTGTTAAAGATTCTGAAGAAATAATAATAACGAAACAACAGAACTGTAGTGTTGAATCAAAGGAAATAAATACAATGCCTGAAAAAGCAGTTAACTTAAAAAAAGAAGTTGCTAATAAAAATGTGATAGAAAGTTGGATGCAATTTTTTTCAACTGAGGTTAGTCGGAATATAGAACATGGTGGGGAAGATTTAAGATTAAGTACCGTACATTTGGCTAGAGACTTACCGGAGATAGTTCTTGCAGAGTTAAAAACATTTGAACATGTAAATGGCAATAAGGATGTAATTATTCACCTAGAGCCTAAAGAGTTAGGTAAATTAGTAGTAAAATTGACTTCAGAGGAGGGAGTTGTTTCTGTTAAATTTGTGGCTCATTATTCTGTCACGAGAAATTTATTAGAAAGTGGTTTAGATAGTTTGCGACAATCTTTTACAGAACAAGGTATTCCTTTTTCTAGTTTAGATGTGGAATTAGGAGGTCAACAGTTAGAACAAAGCCAGTATCAACAGCAGCAATTATTGTGGCCAGAAGAGAGGAGATATCAAGGAATAAGTGGAGATTTAGAAAATAGTTATTGGGAAAATACTTTATCAGAAACCGAGCCGGCTAGTTTGTTGAAACTAGGTACTTATGACTATCTTGTTTAAAGAGAAGGGAGTGAAAAAGATGCAAGTAGAGACCCTGGGGTCTAGTACTGCTGCATTAGAAAATCGTGAAGCTATAGCTAAGAACACTTTGGGTAAAGATGACTTTCTTAAACTTTTAATTACAGAATTACGCTATCAAGATGCTTTAGAACCGATGAATGATCGGGAATTTATTGCGCAGATGGCTCAGATGTCTGCTTTAGAGCAAATGCAGAACTTGAATAAAACTGTAGAGGAAGGGCTTTTAGCTGTAGTTGAATCACAAGATAACTTACAAGTAGGTATGGCCACTGTTTTAGAAGCAATGGTAAGTTTTAATCACTTTAATCAAGGGTTAAATCTTTTAGGACGAGAAGTAACCTATTTTAGTGAAGGGCAGGAAAATGAAGGGACGGTAACAGCACTTAAGCAAAGAGGAGGCTATTATGTAGCTATTGTTAATGATGAAGAAGTTGCTTTAACTCAAATTACTGTAGTGAAGTAGGTGATTATGTTGGTCGAGAAACCTTTTCTAATTTCACAACCAATAAAGCCTATCAGTCCTGGGCAACCGCAAAAAACGAAAACGCCGACTAAAGAAGATAAAAAACTATTTAATAAAGTGCTACAAAAAGAGATAGCCGGTTTAGGCGATTTAAAGTTTTCTCGTCATGCCCAAGAAAGGATTGAGAATAGGCAGATTAAATTAGAAGAAACGCATTTGTCACGGTTAAAGGAAGCAATGGCTAAAGCTCAAACAAAAGGGGCAAGGGAATCTTTAATTTTATTAGATGATTTAGCCTTTGTCGTTAGTATTAAAAACAAAACAGTTATTACTGCTGTGGATAGTGACAATATTCGTAAAAACATTACCTC
>DUTO01000117.1 GCA_012842035.1 Clostridia bacterium
CCGTTTTTTATTGTCGATGCTTATACTAGGCGGATTTTATCTCGAGTAGGTTATAAACTTCCTAAAACCTATGATCAATTAAGATTAAAAATTGAGGCGAGTATCCCTCGGGATTTGTATATTTATAATGAGTTTCACGCTTTATTTGTTGAACATGCCAAATGTCATTGCCTAAAGAGTCCTCGTTGTGAAGGTTGTCCACTTGCTTGTATTTGTGCTGAATATGATTAAATAGAAACCATGAGGCTGTGTTTGCACACAGCCTCATGGTGTTGAGGAGATAGAGAAGGTTATTCAGTTATTTCCGCTAGCTTTTTTTTCTGAGCTTTGCTGACACCTTTAGAAATAAAGATGCTTATTTCATAGAGAATGAGCATGGGTATTGCTAGCATTATTTGTGAAATTATGTCCGGCGGGGTCAAGATAGCGGCAAGTACAAAAATACCAAAGATAAAGTATTTTCTTTTAGTAATTAAAAGTTCCGGGGTAATTAGACGAACTTTTGTTAAAAAGTACGTGATGACAGGTATTTCGAAGACCAGACCGAAAGGAATTAAAAACTTGAAGATGAAACTGATATAGAAACTAAATGAAATCATCGGTGTTAAATTAGCGGCTAAAGTAATCAGTAAGATTTTTAGCCCTAATTGTAAAACACAGAGATAAGCGAAAACGATACCGCCGGTGAAGAGAATAACAGAAGTCATCAGTAGAAAGAAAAAAGCTTTTTTTTCATTTTTATACAGAGCTGGTGAAACAAAGGCTATGATTTGCCATAAAACAAAAGGCGAAGATAGTATTATTCCACCAAAGATAGCTAGTTTTAACTGGGTAATAAAGCTTTCCGTTACTCCGATAAAAATTAAATCGATACCCAGGTTGTTTATGGGAGTGAGAAAGATTTGCATTAGGTAAGGTAGAAAGAGGACATAGGAAAGAATGGAGCAAATAATAAGGGCAAGTAGTGAGTTTAAAAGTACCTTGCGGAGCTCTTCCAGATGTTCATATAAGGAGCCGGAGCCTATTTGATCCATTTTAATTCCACCGCCTTATTCTTCATTACAGTTAATTTCCGCTTCTTTAGTTTCCTTAGTTTGATAAGGGTTCTCATTCATAGCGGCTTTAAATTCATTAATCCCTTTACCCATGGCTTTTCCTATTTCTGGAAGTTTAGCCGGACCAAAGATAATTAAAGCTAAAATAATGAGGAGAAGTATTTCCGGCACGCCAATGTTATGGATAAAACCAAATGTAGTCATTTCAGATACCTCCTTTTTAAGCTTCTTCGGCAATTAAATTTGAAACAGGAAGGCGTTCTTTTCTTGTTGCTAATCTTTTTCCGGGGTACATATCCATAAACCAGTAATGGTAGAGCATCATATTAATCCAAAGGATAACTGGAGCCATGGGAAACTGTTGTGGATGTGAATATCCGGGTTGAGTACCTAAGATGGGGGGGCTGTACTTGTAATAGAGGTAATGCAAGATTCCTGTAGCAATAAAAATAATGGCACAGCGAATTGCAATATTGATGGAAGGACTATATTTTTTTGGCCAGTTGTCAAAATAGAAATGCAAAGTCATCATCGGAATAAGCATCATACAAGCCAGTTCTCCACAGTGGAGGTGACGCCAGTCGGGAGCATATAATCTTTTGGCTCCTTCTACGGCAGGTCCCCAAGAAACATCTTGGAGGAAAAGAAAAGCAAAGAAGATTAACCAGGCCATTGTAAAGACGAACAGAAAACCGATAATTCCGCGTAAGGGTTGCTTTTTGATTAGGCGGATGGGATATCTATCAAAAACTAGTTCCAAAAACCAGATAGATACTGTTCCGCACATGACCCAGCCTACGTTGAAATTGCCACTTAAGGTACGGGCAAAGCCATACCACCAAGGATAAGCGGCCGCATATTCTTGCCAGGGGTAAAAAAGAACATGGTAATGAGGGTGCATAAGAATCAAGAAAGCAATAAGGGTGAGGAAAAATGTCCAGACCCAAACTGTAAAACCACGAGCCGGTTGGGTCAGGTTTTGCCAGGGATGGTTGTCAAAGCAAACAGGCCAAACCGGACTTAGCCAAGAGGCTATAGCGGCCATCATCAGTATGGCTAGGGAGGAATACTCCCGGGCGAAAAATTCAGTCATTCCTAGACCGGTTAAGACTTTTGGATTAAGATAGGGTATAGAAAGGTTACCTAAAAAGGCATAGCAGAAAACCCAGACCATAAAAGCGACAATAACGATATTGCTGCCAATAAGGATTAGCCCCTTGATGAGGGGATGTTTATTATTTAAAAAACTATCCTTAAAAGGCCAATAGTTAAAAATATAAACTTGCCAAATTGCGGCAATTAGAATCCATCTGATATACATATAACCATATTGGGGGGTATACCAGCGGATAATACCTCTAGGATCCATAAAAATCCACCAAACAAGTAGGAAAAAAGCAGTTACGAGTAACAAATTAATAATGCCTTGTAAGGGCTGTTTTAATCTGGGTTGTAAATCTCGTGTTTCTACCCATAAAGAATTGTTTTGATTCACTATTATTTCCCTCCTTTAGATAATCATCATGTCGCCATTACCAAGGAAAATATCACGTTTGCTTTTATGTTGAGCAGTACCTTTGACAACCGGAAGTCCTATCGTAACAAATTTTTCTGCTGTTACATAACCGGTACAGTGATTACAGCCCATAGTTTTTAATCCATAGTTGTGTAGAGCTAAAACGAGGTCATCATATTGCGGATCCCAGTCTTCAAAAGGAGAAATGTGCAATCCCCCTTGAATGGCATAGAAATTATCGCCGCCTTTAATGGTTTGTTTAACATGTTCCATTAGCGAGATAATTCCCATATGACAGCATCCTGTTACAATAGCCAGCCCTTTATCCTTAAGATTAAAGACGAGGGCTTGTTCTCCAAAAACACGCGTGATAATAGGCACATCAAAAGTGATCGAAGCAACTCCCGGATATAATTTGTGTACTTTCTCGGATTCTTGTACTTTTAAGGGACCTGTGTGTGGAACGTTATTAGCCAGGTGACACTTGGGGAAATTAGCACCTTTTAACAAATCAAAGCCTTCTTGATAAAATCCCTTGGGCACGAGAATAGGAATATCCGGCCGATATTTTAGTGTAGCCTCAATACCCCAAAAATGGTCAAAATGTTCATGACTAACAAACAGACAATCAATTTCGCCATTAGCCAACATTTTGTCTATTCCTTCACGCTTAAAACAAGTGTCGGTCCAATCGACATTCCACCCTGTGTCTAACAGTATTTTTTTAGTTGAGCCGTCCAGAAATTCCACTTCGACTAATGTGGCATAGCCGCCGGCATTATCCCCTTTCCATCCTTCCGTAACTCCTTTGTTTGTCCAAGGTATTTCATATTGATTTACCAGAAGCCCTCCGGCTTTTTTCATATCATCCATTAAGAGTGCATTATTAAACCAACTTGTTTCCGTAATTACTTTTATTTTTAAGGACTTACATTCGCCAATATCAACTGCACCTACTTTGGCAGGAGGAATAAAAGAGTTTCTCATTACAGTAGAAGATACCCCTGCCATGGCAAAGTAACCTACGGTGCCACCTACAGCTAAGCCTTTTAGAAATTCTCTTCTTGAAATGTCGCTCACTGTTTTCCCTCCTTTAACTTTGAGATACTATTTGGACAATTTTAATTGTGAGCCAAAAACAACCTGAGCCAATAATCAAGCCTAGAATGAGGCCGGGATTAAAGCCGGCACCTTTGGCTTCTTTATCTGCTCGCATTTTTTAACCTCCTTTCTCACGTCATTTTAAAAAAAGAACGTGTGTGTAATTTGGGTAACACCTTTGTCCTCTTTTTTCCATAAACCATCTCCTTTCCATTGATAAAACACTTGTCCCGGTGAAATTTTTCTTAAGCACTTTTTTACAAAAAGATTATTTTGCGGAAAAACATCATGGGTCAGGATAGAGACAAAATGCCAGCAAATTTCCCAGGCCGGCATTTTACGGTCAATTTGACCGGGTGCCACTAACTCATGTGGTATCCCGTTGGAGTCAAGAATTGTAATACCTTCAAAGGAATATTGGATGAGTTGGTCTTGGCTATTTAAAGTAATTTGTTTTAGGTCGTTTTCTGTAAAAGAAAAAGAAAGTTCACCTAAAGAAAAGAGAGAGGAATGCATGTTTTTACGTTCTAGAAAGTGGGGGATCCCTTTTTTTATTTTGAGGGGGTGATTGCATAGATTGAGAGAAGAACAGGCACAGCCTGCTTCCTGGTTTTTTTCCACATAAGAATCATCGAAAATATGGCTTAGTCTTACGATTTGTTCTCCACAGGATAGATTTTCAAAGTATTGACTTTCCGGATAAGGGTAATATTTTAGCAGAAAATGACTTTCATTTTCTGTGGCTTCATTAAAAATCATTTCTATAACCCCGCTGTTGTTTTTCAACCAGAAATACCAGCCGGGATTAATACCGGGGATAGGGCTGTATAGATTAATTTGTCTATCTTCGTTTTGAGAAAAATATTGTAACCAACAAGTAGTTAAAAAGCTATTAATAATGCGCATTGGTTTTCCCTTGCTTTCCGGAAAAAATTTCTTTGGCTAGTTCCAGTTTTGTTTTATTTTCAGGGTCTATCCCTAATTGTTTAGCCGCCATAATTAGTTGATCCATGGGGGCTTCGGCTAAAAGAGGGTAACAAGAAAAAATGGAATCAAAGTAGTCTTTTTGTTCATTTCCCGTCGATAAAGATAATGTTGCGGCAAAACTTAATAAATAGTCTTTTAATCCCGTTTTAAAGAAAGTACGTCTATTCAAGGGACAACACCTCCTATTAATATTACTTGCAAAATCTATGCCAAAAAAAAAGACCGGAAAACAAGGTTTCCGGTTTGCAGGAATGTGTAAATAAAGAAACAGTGTGTAAAAAGTTGCACGCTGTTTTTAGAAAAGATTATTTATTTTAATTTGTTATAAAGGGTTTTACGCGATATGCCGAGAATTTTGGCAGCTTTAGTTTTATTGCCGTTACATTGTTTCAGCACTTTCTGAATATGTTCTTGTTCTTTTTCCCATACTAATTGATTAAGATTGGAGTTTGCAGATTGTTTTTTAAGGTAATCAGGGAGGTCTTCTTTTTTTAAAATGTTGCTGCGTGCTTTGATATAAGCGTGTTCAATGATATTGCGAAGTTCACGTACATTACCGGGAAATTCATAAGCTTGCAGTAAGGCGAAGGCCTCTTCGGAAATGTGTGATTTAGGTTTATCAAATTTCATATTAAATTCATTGAGAAAATGAGTAATTAGTGGTTTTAGGTCTTCTTTGCGTTCTTTAATTTCAGGCAAATAAATAGGAAAAACATTAAGACGATAAAATAAGTCATCGCGGAAAAGGTTCTTCTTTACAAGGTTTTCCAAGTTTTTGTTGCTGGCGACAATTATACGGACGTTTGTTTTTTGGGTTTGGGAAGAACCAACTTTTTCAAATTCACCTTCTTGGATAATACGCAATAGTTTGGCTTGAAAACGGGGACTAATTTCGGAGATTTCATCAAGAAAAATAGTGCCTTCATTGGCCAACTCAAATCTGCCGATTCTTTTTTCAAAGGCTCCGGTAAAAGCTCCTCTTTCGTGCCCGAATAGTTCCGATTCTAAAAGATTATCAGAAAGAGCGGCACAGTTAACTTTGACAAAGGGTTTTGTTTTGCGGGCACTTAATTTATGGATAGCATTAGCCACCAGTTCTTTTCCTGTTCCTGTTTTTCCTAGAATTAATACATTAGAGTCAGTTTCTGCTACAATTTCGATTAGTTGAAAAACTTCTTTCATTAAAGGGCTGCTCCCGATTAGCCCCAGTTCATGAAATTTGCCAAAATAGGTAGGATACATTTCGCGTTGGTCGGAAAAAATTCCTAAACAGCCTCTAATATTTTTATGTTTATCGCTTAAGGGAGTGGCTGATAATTGAATAGGTATGGACTTTTGTTTTTTGGTCATGATTAAAATAGGAGAAGAGTAAACTTGAGTTTTTTCCAGCATTGCTTTTTTAGCGGGACAATTATTAGCACAAAGAGAACTTTGTAGAACTTCATAACAACGTTTACCCAGAATATCTTTTGCTTTCCAGCCTGTGAGGTGAGAGGCGTTTTCGTTAAAAAAAATTATTTTATGCTCAGGATCAATAACGAAGAGACCATCCGGGATACTATTCAGCATTGATTCATAATCAAATTGGCTCAAAGCTTATCACCTCTTCAATTATAAAGCTATATTAACTATTCGGTATTTATATAGGTAAATCCTTTAACTATTTTTTCTATATAAGCAGGAATTATCTAAAACAACTTGAATTCGTAAAGTATAATCAGATGGAGGTGACGAAGTTTAAATGAATAAACTAGAGATATTTAAAAATATTCTTGATTTTCTTCCTGAGCTTTTTCCGCCGGATTTATCGGCAATTACTCTTTCCAATTGTGAAGAGTTTGTTGGCATTTGGGGTAGAAATGGTAATACTCTGGGGCAGTCTTTAAAAACATTTATTTATCCCGGGAAAAAATTGATTCCTGAAGTTATGCTAGGTCAGGTGATTATGCAGAAGAAGAAGATTACAAAATATTATACGGAGGAGGAGAGCATTTCCGGTATTCCCTATTTGGCGGTGGGAGTGCCAATTTATGAAGATACGCAAATGATAGGTGGTATCTGTGCAGTACGTGAAGAAACGATCTTGGAAACAGTAGAGCGCTGTAAGAATTTATTAGAAGTTCAAGAAGCTTTGGCCCAAAGTATGATGACTGTATCTACAAACTTGACCCATCTTGTTAATAGTTATAGAGAAGTAAGAAGAATTAGTGACTTTATTCAAAGTGTCTCCCAAAAGGTTAATATAATTAATGTGAATACCTCTTTAGAAGCGGAAAAGAAGGAAAAAGAGGAGATTTTAAATTCTATATTGAAAAACATTGAACAACTTTCGCTTGAAACAAAAGGGGTTGCGCAAAATATTGTTACTTTATTAAATGACTTCGACAAGCAAAATCTAAAACTTTTTTCTTCTATTCGTAATATTGAAACTATCGTTAATAATATGTCATATAGTGTGAATGATATTATGGAGTATTTGTCAAAACAATCTCATATGATTATGAAGGGGAAGTCTTAAATCGTATTAAAAGGATTTAAAAAAATCATGTTGCTTTTCCGGAGCAACATAACTAAAGTCAATACCTGCTGCTCTGGCAATATAAGGGTCAAGGGTTAATAAATCGGATTTATCCAGCTCTATTAAAGCGGTTTTACCAAGAGAGATAGCTATTTCTTTCATCTCTTTTACACAGGCATTCAAATAGCGACAGAGACTTTTAGTGCCCCTGTCAATATCTAGAGAATCTGTCATTTTGCCGGCATAAACTACTAAAGATGTTGGGGGCTCAAAAGGTACGGATTCCACGATCTGGTCGCTGACAAGAGCCATTAGGGCGGCTGTTCCAATATAGATAGCATCGGCTCCCAGGGCTATTGCTTTTAGCATTTGACCGGGGGTTACCAAGCCTCCGGTGGCCAATAAGCTTACGTCATGGGTAGCCTTTTTTTGGGCAAGAAATTCTGCGGCTCTGGTAATCGCCAATAAAGTAGGTAGACCTATATCGTCTTGTAGAGTGGGAGAACCGCCATGGGTTCCTCCTTCTGCACCATCAACTGTTACAAAGTCTACATTTGCTTCTAGGGCAATGCGTAGTTCTTGCTCTAGATGATGAGTAGCTGCTATTTTTAAACCAATAGGAATACCACCCGTTTCTTCTCTTAAACGAGCGACTAATTCTCTAAATTCTTCTTTTGTATTTAGACCAGGCAATCTTGAATGAATGATAGCATCTTCGCCGTCTTGGAGATTATAAACCTTTTTAAAGTCTTTGCCAATGTTTTTGGCTTTTGTTATTTGTTGTGTGGAACCTTTTGCTCCTTGTCCTAACTGGATTTCGACGGCATCCAGTTGTTTGTATTTTTCAGGGGTATTGAGCCAACCTCCTCGGTTATACTGTCCAATAAAAAGCTGGGCATTTTCCCTTTCTTCTTTTAATAAACCGGCTTCCCCTGAATTCGTTGCTGTCCCAGCCATAGTTGCGGCTTTGGCTAAAGCTATTTTAGCATTTTTGCTTAAGGCTCCTCCAAAAGACATTGCGGCAATCATGAGCGGAATAGAGATAGTCAGAGGTCTGAATTTCTACATTTTCCGGGGTGGGAAATTTAAACAGATGAACCGGGTTAAATAATAATTTCTCCCAAGGAGAGAAGTGCAGATGGCTTCCTAAGGGGCGAGCAACAGAGGTGTCTTGTACAGCTCTCATGGCAAGTTCGACTAGATTAATAGGGCCTATTTTTTTTATTGCCGGAACCATTTCGAAAAGGTTTTCTATGTATTGATCTTTTAATATTCGGGTTATTGTTTTATCGGTTGTTTCGTTAGTAATGGCTCTAAGCCAATTTTCCAGAAACTTAATCATTTTTATTCCTCCTAAAGTTTACTAAAGATGCCGTCAAGCCTTTTGTTTAAGCTATGGGATATTAGTTTGGTCAAAATAAGAGTTTTTTATTTCAGGTAAAAAATGGTTGTGAATTTTTCAATTATTGACAAGAAAAAGCAATATGTTAAAATATAGAATATATGGAAGAGCAATGTTAAAGGTTGTTGAAATGTTAAAAATTTCAATAGCCTTTTTTAGTTGTGAGGACTATTAAGGCTAGTTTTAAAATTTAAAAGGAGCGGGTAGGAGGTAATATGGGGGGAAATTTACATCAAGGTCATCGCCAAAGAATGAGAACAAGATATATAAAGGAAGGCTTAGATGCGTTCGCTGACCATCAGGTCTTGGAAATGCTTTTGTTTTACTGTATACCGCGTAGAGACACAAACGAGCTTGCCCATAAAATGATTCGTGAATTTGGCTCTTTAGCCAACTTATTTGAGGCTGTCCCCAAGGATATTGCCGAACGTTGTGGGGTTAGTGAAAATACAGCTGTTTTAGTCTCTTTAATTCCTTCTTTATCACGTAGGTATAAGCAAAGAAGATGGGGAGATAAGCCTTATTTAGGCGAATCCACAAAGGCCGGTGAATATGCCGTTTCTCTTTTTACCGGCAGGACTTATGAGGCCTTTTTTATACTTTGTTTAGATGCACAAAATAGGCTAAATCATGCTGCTTTAGTTAATGAAGGTACAATTAATGAAGCGCCTGTTTATCCGAGAAATATTGTAGAAATAGCTTTAAGGCATCAAGCAGCTAAAGTTATACTTGCTCATAATCATCCAGGGGGGAGTTTAAAACCATCTCAAGCAGATATGGGAATTACTAAAATAATCAAGAATGCTCTCGGAGCTATTTCTATTGATGTAGTAGATCATATTATTGTCGCCGGTGATAAATATTTCAGTTTAGCGGAAAAAGGTTTGTTAGGAAGATAGTTAGAAATACTTTTGGTTCAGTAGAAAAAAACAGAATAATGTTGTATTATGATGCTATAGTACATTTTGCAAAACTTTTAATAAGAGTTGTATTTTTAAATAGTATTAAATGTATGGCTAATTAATAGGTTAGGAGAGAATGAACATGAAATTTTCAAAAAGAATGGCACAGTTTGGGGAAAGTATTTTTTCTAATTTGTTGGCCATAAAAAGAGAGAGATTGCAAAAGGGAGCGCCAGTTATTGATTTAAGCATAGGCGCTCCCAATATTCCTCCGGCAAGGCATGTTTTAGAAGCTTTATGTACAGCTGCTGCCGATGCTCAGAACTATGTTTATGCGGTTAATGACCAAACTGCTCTATTAGAGGCAGTAAGCTTTTGGTACAAAAAAAGATATGGGGTGGATTTAAATCCCCAAACGGAGATTTGCTCCTTATTAGGCTCCCAGGAGGGATTTTACCATATTTCCATGACTATTCTTAATGAGGGCGATTTGGCACTTGTGCCGGATCCTTGTTATCCTATTTTTGCCGATGGCCCGCGTTTAGCAGGTGCCCAGCTTTATTATCTGCCCCAGAAAAAAGAAAACAATTATGTGCTTCAATTACAAGATATTCCTGAGGATATAGCCAGAAAGGCAAAACTTATGATTGTTTCTTATCCCAATAATCCAACTACAGCTATGGCTCCGCATGGTTTTTACAATGACTTGATCGCTTTTGCCCAAAAATATGAGATTATCGTTTTACATGATAATGCCTATAGTGATTTGGTGTTTGATGGTAAAAAATGTGGTAGTTTTCTCTCCTTTCCCGGTGCAAAGGAGGTAGGTGTTGAATTTAATTCCCTGTCTAAAACCTACGGTTTAGCGGGTGCTAGAATTGGTTTCTGTGTTGGAAATGCAGAGGTTGTCTCTCGCCTTAAGATATTAAAATCAAATATTGATTATGGTATGTTTTTACCTTTCCAAAAAGCTGCTATTGCCGCGATTACCGGTGAGCAAAATTGCGTAGCAGAAACAAAAAAGGCTTATGAAAGGCGCCGAGACGTTCTTTGCGATGGTTTTAACAGTATTGGTTGGCAGATGGAAAAGCCACCAGCGACCATGTTTGTTTGGGCTATGATTCCATCCGCTTATCAGACATCAATTGATTTTGCTCTGAATATGGTAGAAAAAGCCGGTGTTATAGTAACACCGGGAAGTGCCTTTGGTCCGTCCGGTGAAGGTCATGTACGTATGGCTTTGGTTCAGAATGAAGAAGTATTGCAAAGGGCAGTTCAAGCAGTTGACGAAAGTGAGATTTTACAAACAAATTTTCCAAAATATTGACAAGAAAAAACAATATGTTAAAATATAGAATATATGGAAGAGTAATGACGAAAGGCTAAGGAAATGTTAAAAGATTTCCCTAGCCTTTTATCATGTTGCCATTTGTTAAAATATGTTATACAGGATTAGGATGATTGATGAGGCGAATGGAGTTGATGTTAGTTGAGTGAGTTATTGAGGGCACATCTTGTTTTTAAGGAACGAGAAAAGAAGTTGTTACAGGAAATAAGTAAATACTGCCAAATTACAGGGTGGGATGCGACACTGGAGTCTGCTAGTACATGGGCTAAAGAAGGTGGCGGAGAAGATCCAAATTTATTTTTAATTAATAGTACTGTTTATTTTTCTAAGGCTGATAAACAAAAAAGTGCTAAAACGAAAGAGTTTTTACGGATATTGTTGACGATCAAGGAAGAACGATGCAAGAGTCAGATCGTTTTATTATTACCGGAAAAGATGATTGTTGAACGTGATTTACTAGTTAATCTTATCAAAATGCAGGTATATAACTTTTGGTTTTTAGATAGCTTTGCTGAAGAAGATGTGCACGAGTTTATTTTAACACGCAGAACTTTAGTTGATGTGGAAAAGTATTTACTGGCAAAAGAGAAAGAATTACAGCATTTAAAAGGGAACAATAATTTCATATCCGGAAAGGGAGAGAAGCTTTTTCAGCCCTACCATATTAAATCAAACATCCTTACTTTTTGGTCCGAAAATAATACAGCTCTTAATTGTGGTTTGGCTTTGCTGACAGCCTTTAATTTAGCTAAGCGTGGTTTTCAAGTTGCCTTGGTGGAAACTGTTAGCTCTGTGCCTTCTTTGGCCGGTTCTCTTGCAGTAAGTCATCCTTATTTTAATACGAGTCATGCTCTTTCTATGTATCTGCAAGGTAATAATGACTTTATAAAAAATTGTCTTAATCATGCACAAAAGCATCTTACTAGTCCTTATGTTACGGAAGACTATCAACATTTGCGTTATTGGCCCTCAGGTTTTTATTTTTTACCTGATGGTAAAAGGGAGGATAATGCTTCCGAGAAAGAGATGCAGGAAGCTTGGCCTGCATTTATAATGGACCTTTCCCGTTTCATTATTTTTGAACAAGGTTTTCATTTTCTTATTTTTTTGGCTGCAGGCAGAAATTTTTTTAATCATGTTGTTTTGGAGAACCTTACTTATTTAAAATTTATTACGGTGGACATGCTCCCTTCGAGTGTTTTTTATGGTCTTGGGGAGAGGAAAAAGGGGCGGGGGAAGGTACAGATTATTGGAACCAATAAATTGAGAGGCATTAATAAAGAGCTTAAAGGGCTTAGGGAGGAGCCTTTTCTCTATCCTCCGCAGACTTTTTTGGCAGACTTTTTGCAGTATGTTTATACTCAGGACTATCGGAAAATAACGCGGGAGACACAGACCTTTATTAATCGCTTGATGGAAATAAGTGGGGTGAAGGTACCTGCTTTGGATATTGAAAAAAAGGGGTTAGGGGAAAGATTGAAGGATTATAAAAAAACCTTATTCAGTAAAGTTTTATAATAAAATGTAAAATTAGCTAGAATAAACCAAAAAATATGATATAATATACAAGCATGATAAAAAATACCATTTTGCCAATGGTTATTATGTTTGTAAATAATAGGAAAGTCGAGAAGGGAGAAGAATAAGGTGTTGTTTAGGAAAAGAAAAGCTTCTGCTCAGTTTTTAAATATACCTCCTCAAGTAATTACAATTTGGGGACCCGGAGGTAATAATACGGCACAATTTAGTTTAAAGCTGGCTCAAGAATTAGCTAAACATGCTCATGTCTTGCTTGTAGAATTACCTTGTCTTGGCATACCTCGTCTTAGTTTTGCTACCAATATACTAGACAGGAATAACCATGTTGAGGCTGCTTTAACTGAATTCTGGTATAAGGGAAAGATTTCTTTAGATTATCTTTATAAAATGGGAGACAGTTTAGCCTTGTTGCCAATTTGCGCTTTTGCTAATCCGGATAATCCTCTTACAGCGAGAGTGGAATTAGATGTTCTCAAAAAATTCCCTGTACATTTGATTAATAGTGCCCGGCAGAAAGGTTATGGGGTGGTCATCTTGATTTGTCAAGGTCAGCTTACTCATCCGCTGACTTTTTTTGCTTTAAAATATGCGGAGCGGATTATCATGCCAGTAAGTGACCCGAGTACGCTTGCTTATAGTTCGCTTAATATTAAGAAATTAGTATATACATTTAAGTTCCCTTTGGAGAAATTTACGGTTGTTGCCTCTAAATATAGCGAAATAATTAGTGAAGTGATGTGGCTTAAGGATGAAAGGCAAGAAGTTATGTCGATAAAGGTAACGTCGGAACAGGTTGAAGAAATTGTGAGTAGTTTTGTTAAGAAGGCTAGTTAAGGAGGGTGAATTGTTGGCTTGGCTAAAACTTTTAATCCTTTAGAGTACGCGGTGCTTAAACAAACAGAGGTTGTGCAGGAAGTAAATGTTTCGGCAACAGAGCGATTGCATACGATTACAAAGAAAGTGAGAGCTTATTTGCGCGATAGACATCGGGAGTCTTTTGCCCGTTCAGTTATTGACCCCAAAACGAGGGAAGAATTAAAGACGGTAATTAGTGACTATATTCATCAATTACCCAATTTATGTATCCCTACGCTGGAAAAGGAAAGTTTAATTAAGACTGTACAACAAGAAATTCTTTATTTTGGTCCGATTCAAAAGGCTTTAGATGACCCCCTGGTTACTAACATTGATGTTAATACTCCTTATGATGTCTTTATTGAACGAGATGGGGAAGAAGAGTTTCGCCCTGATTTAGCTTTTCATGATGAAGTTCACTTGGAGAATATCATCAATAAAATGCTGATTCCCGATGGCAAATCTTTAACAGCGAATGAACCACATATCGATAGTTTGTTTGATAATTACCGCGTTTGTGCTGTTTTAGGTGTGAAACAGGGGGGAATAAAAACTTTCTAATGGAAACACAAG
>DUTO01000118.1 GCA_012842035.1 Clostridia bacterium
CCGGGGATATTATATTATATTTTCATGGCAAAAGACTTTTTAACTACAACCTGGCAGGAAATTCTAATTCAATTAGAGGATAATTTACCAAAACCAAGTTTTGAAACTTGGCTAAAAGCTACATATTTATCATCTATAGAAAATGATGAATTAACCATTGTTGTCCCTAATTATTTTGCTAAAAAATGGTTACAGAAAAATTATTATACTATTATTAAAGAAAAAGCTAGTCATATTTTAAATAAAGAAGTAACCCTCAATTTTGTTTCCTTGGAAAGAGAAAATTATTCCCAAACTTTATATGATAATAAAATAGTAAAAAATTCTCCAAATAGTTTAAATAATTCCCTTAATTATGGTTTAAGTACCTTAAACCCCAAGTATGTTTTTGAAACTTTTGTCATTGGTAATAGTAATCGTTTTGCTCATGCCGCTTCTTTAGCTGTAGCAGAATCTATCGCTAAAGCTTATAATCCGTTATTTATTTATGGAGGAGTAGGGCTGGGAAAAACTCACCTGATGCATGCTATTGGTAATTATGTTTTAGAACATCATGATCATCAACGTGTTTTATATGTTACCTCAGAAAAATTTACAAATGAACTGATTAATTCTATCCAAAATAATACAACAATTGAATTTCGCAAGAAATACCGTAATATCGATGTTTTGCTTATTGACGATATTCAATTTTTAGCTAAAAAAGAAAGTACACAGGAAGAATTTTTTCATACTTTTAATACTTTACATGAAGCTAATAAGCAAATTGTTATTTCCAGTGACCGTCCACCGCGGGAAATTCCAACTTTGGAAGACCGCTTAAGATCGCGTTTTGAATGGGGGTTAATTACTGATATTCAACCACCGGACCTGGAAACACGTATTGCTATTTTAAGAAAAAAATCCGAAATGGAAAATATCCATGTTCCTGATGATGTCATTCTTTATATTGCTAATCGAATCCATTCAAACATTCGTGAATTAGAAGGAGCATTGATTAGAGTAATTGCTTATTCCTCTCTAGGGAATCGAGATATTACGATGGATTTATGTATCGAAGCACTGAAAAAAATTATTTCGGAGACTGAAGTTAAAATAATTACGCCTGATTTAATTAAAACTGTGGTTGGTGAACACTATAATTTAAAATTAGATGACTTTAAAACAAGAAGAAGAACTAGAGATATTGCTTTTCCCCGTCAAATCGCTATGTACTTATGTCGCGAATTAACAGATTTATCTTTACCCAAAATAGGTGAAGAATTTGGCGGAAGAGACCATACTACAGTAATCCATGCTCATGAAAAAATATCTAAGGAAAGTAAAAAAAATCCCCAATTAGAAATAACAATTCATAATTTAATTGAAACCATAAAAAAAGGTTAATTGTGTATAAATCTATGTATAACTTGTGTTTAAGTTGTGTATAATTATTTATTTTCTTTTTCTTACTGGATTATGTGGACAAATAAAAGTACTTGTCCACATTTTATTAAGGACGAAAGAAGTTGATACGTTATAATAAAAAATAGGTTTTCCACATTTCCACAGCCCCTATTACTACTACTACTATTTTTTTATATTATTATTAATTATTAGGGAGGTAAATTATTATGAAAATTACAGCAACAAAAGAAAACCTTTTATTCGGGGTTTCTGCTGTACAAAAAGCAGTTAGTAACAAAAGTACATTACCAATTCTGACATGCATTAAATTAGAAGTGCAAAATGAAAAATTGTATTTTTCGGCTACAGATTTAGAAATTGGTATTCAGTGTCATGTTCCGGTAGAAGTAGTTACAGAAGGGATGACGATTGTTCCGGCCAAATATTTTTCGGAAATAGTACGCAAATTACCTGATTCTTTAATTACACTAGAATTAGTTAATGAACATGAATTGATTATTGAATACGAAAAATCACAATTAAATTTAAAAACTTTTTCGCCTGATGATTTTCCTCAATTACCTGATGTTGAAGCCGGAGTTAAATTAGAAATTTCTGCTGCTGAACTTAAACAAATGATTAATCAAATAGTCTTTGCTTGTAGTATGGATGAAAGAAGACCACTTTTTACCGGAGTGTTATGTGAAATAGAAAATAAACAATTAAAAATGGTAAGTACAGATACACATCGTTTAGCTTTAAAACAAGGAAAATTAAAAAAAGGAGCAAAAAAACCCCTTAGTTTTATTATTCCGGGCAAAATCTTATCTGAATTAAGTCGTTTAATTCAAAATGAAGAAGATATTTGCTATCTCAGTATCTCTGAGAATTTAGCTACATTTTTGCTTGACAATATTCTGGTCGTTTGTCGTTTACTTGAAGGTCAATTTCCTAATTATCGTCAAGTTATACCTACGCAATATAATTCTAAAATAAAAGCTAATACTAAATTATTATCTGAAGCAGTAGAAAGAATTTCACTTTTTTCTTTAAATAGTGATACCAACACAGTACAAATCAAGGTCGAAGATAATTTAATGATTATTTTTTCGCAATCTGAATTAGGTCAGGGCTATGAACAAATCTTTATTGAAAATGAAGGTGAACCGGTCGAAATTGCTTTTAATTATCGTTATTTATTAGATGTTTTTAAAGTTTTGGCTACTGATTTTTTCACTATAGAATTTACAGGTTCTTTGAGTCCGGGAATTATTAGACCTTTAGAAAATGATGACTTTCTTTATTTAATTTTACCGGTCAGGTCTTAAGAGGAGAGGGCTATTTCTTGTATCTAGAAAAAATTTCGTTAACTAATTATCGTAATTATGAAAGTTTAGAGATTAATTTTTCTGAGCAAATTAATCTTTTTCGAGGTCCGAATGCCCAAGGAAAAACTAATTTACTGGAAGCCATATATTATTTAGCTATTGGGAGAGCTTATCGTCCTATTCGGGAAGACCAATTAATTAAATGGGGACATAACCATTGTTTGCTTAAAGGAGAAGTTAAAAATAAAATTGGGCGAGTAAATCTAGAAGTAATTTTATGTGACTTAGAGCAAGCCCAAAAACTAAAAAGAGCTAAAAAAGAAATAAAAGTTAATGGTCTTAAAATCAGGAGAATGACTGATTTTTTTGGTAATTTAACAGCAGTACTTTTTGCCCCGGAAAATTTAAATATTGTTAAAGGCGCTCCTTCCGCAAGACGTAAATTATTAGATAATGATATTTCCCAAGTTAGTCCCAGTTATTATCTGCAATTACAAAAATATAACCAAATTTTAAAACAACGTAATTTTTTGCTGAAAAAAATTAGAAAATCCGGGCGTGATTATGCAGAATTAGAAATTTGGGATTTACAATTAAAAAAAGTGGGAGAAAAGATTATTCAAAAGAGACTGGAGGTTTTAGAAAAATTAACTCCTTTAACTAGATTAATGCAGAGAAAATTAACCGGGGGGCGTGAAAATTTAGAGTTTAGATATTTTTTAAATCGGGAAACAGAAATTAAAAAGGGTGCTAACTTGAAAAGTATTATTAATGAGGAATTTGCCAAAGTTAAAGAAAAAGAACTGGAAAGAGGAATAACTTTATGGGGTCCGCATCGTGATGACTTTTTACTTACGGTAAACGGAATTAATTTAAAATTATATGGGTCTCAAGGCCAACATCGTACAGCTGTTTTAGCTATTAAGTTGGCCGAATTAGAGTTTTTTAAAAGTGAATCAGGTGAATATCCACTTTTACTTCTGGATGATGTTCTTTCGGAATTAGATCAAGAACGCCGCGAATATTTACTGGAAATAATTCTAAGTAAAGCTATTCAATGTTTTATTACCACTACCGAAGATGTTAGTTCCTTTTTTAAAAATGATGATAATTTTACTAGTTTTTATGTCCAAAATGGTGTTTTGCAGTGAAAAGTGATAAAATAGAAAAGGCTTGCAAAGGGGGGAAGAAAAGTGTTTTTACATCTTGGTGGGGGACAAGTAATACTTAATAAAGATATAATTGGTATTTTTAATTATAATTTGGTAAATAAAAGCAGGGATACTAAAGAATTTATAGAAATTATTACTGATGAGCAGAGTGCGGAAAAAATAAGTAAAGATAAAAAATGCAAAAGTTTTATTGTAACTAATGATAAAATTTTTTTATCACCTATTTCTTCTTTAACTTTACAAAAAAGAGTTTTAAATTTTCCACATTGAATTTTTTAAATTGACAAAGTGCATTAGTGATTGAAGGAGTGGCAAGGTTGGAAAATAATAGAGAAAATTATAATGCTGCCCAAATTCAAATTTTGAAAGATTTGGAGGCAGTAAGATTACGGCCCGGGATGTATATAGGTAGTACGGGTTCGCGTGGTTTACATCATCTTGTTTATGAAATTATCGATAACAGTATTGATGAAGCGATGGCCGGTTATTGTGATAAAATTGAGGTTAATATTTATGAAGATAATCTTATTTCCATTACTGATAACGGTAGAGGAATACCTGTGGAGATACATCCGGAAACAGGTCGTCCGGCTGTAGAAGCTGTTTTAACAGTTTTACATGCTGGTGGTAAATTTGGGGGCGAAGGCTATAAAGTTTCCGGTGGGCTACATGGAGTAGGCGCTGCTGTAGTTAATGCTTTATCAGAATGGTTGGAAGTAGAAATAAAGCGTAATCAAAAAGTTTATTATCAAAAATATGAACGCGGTAAAGCTGTGACCAATTTACAAGAAAAAGAAACAAGCAAAAAAACAGGTACAAAAATAACTTTTAAACCGGATAATTTAATTTTTGAGGAAATTAATTTTAGTTTTGAAATTTTAAGTCACC
>DUTO01000119.1 GCA_012842035.1 Clostridia bacterium
GAGGCATTAAATTTAAAAGAAGTGGATAAAAACTTCTTAGCCGGATATGGTTATGCTTTGCGTAAAAAAGGGGAGTCCCCGGCAAGTGCAGCCCGACAGTTAGCTTCATTACGTGGTTTTTTTAAATTTTTATGTTTGGAGGAATATTTAGAAAAAGACCCCACGATTTATTTAGAAACACCAAAACTTCCCCAGAAATTACCGCGTGTGCTTAGTGAAAATGAAGTTGAAAAGCTTTTAGAAACCCCTCAAGGGATAGACCCTTTAACTTTAAGGGATAAAGCGATGTTGGAATTAATGTATGCCACAGGTATGCGTGTTTCTGAATTAGTTAATTTAACGGTACGTCAATTAAACTTAGATTTGGCTTATGTCCGTTGTTTAGGTAAGGGTAATAAAGAACGAATTATTCCTTTAGGTTCGCAAGCGGCTAAAAGTCTGCAGGTTTATTTACAAAAAGGACGTTCTCAACTTGTCAAAAACCCGCGGGAAACGGCTCTTTTTGTTAATTGTCATGGTCGTGGCATTACCAGACAAGGCTTTTGGAAAATTATCAAAAAACGAGCTAAAGAAGCAGGAATTGATAAGCACATTACACCACATACTTTACGGCATTCTTTTGCTACTCATCTTTTAGCCAATGGCGCAGATTTACGTTCTGTCCAAGAATTATTAGGACATACAGATATTTCGACAACACAAATTTATACTCATTTGACCAAAAATAAGTTGCGGGAAATTTATTTACAAACTCATCCTCGTGCTTAAGCCGGGAGGTAATACGAATGAAAACTTTATTATTAATCTTAGATAGTGTAGGGATTGGTGCTTTACCTGATGCTCATCTTTATGGTGATGAAGGTTCCCATACGTTAGGACATGTTGCAGAAGCAGTGGAGGGGCTTTATCTGCCTAATTTAGCCAAGCTAGGGTTAGGAAAAATTACTTTTATCAAAGGAGTTCCTGCTAACCTTTCGGCCTGGGGTGCTTATGGCCTGATGGCTGAAAAGTCTTGTGGTAAAGATACGACAACCGGTCATTGGGAGATTGCTGGCTTGATAAATAAAACACCTTGGCCTACTTTTCCGCAAGGCTTTCCTTTGGAGTTGATTACTGCTTTTGAGCAAGCAATAGGAAGAAATGTTTTAGGGAATAAGGTTGCTTCCGGTACAGAAATTATAGAAGAATTAGGCCGAGAACATTTACAAACAGGTTCCCCGATTGTTTATACTTCTGCTGATAGCGTTTTTCAAATTGCGGCTCATGAAGAGGTTATCCCTTTAGATGAGTTATATGAAATGTGTCAAAAAGCAAGAAGTTTATTAACAGGAAAATGGGCGATAGGGCGAGTTATAGCAAGGCCTTTTATTGGGAGACCGGGAAATTTTACCCGGACAGCCAATCGGCATGACTTTTCTCTGCTTCCTCCTGAACCAACTGTACTTGATGCTTTACAGGCTAAAGGTGAAGAAGTAATTGGGGTAGGTAAAATCAAAGATATTTTTGCCGGACAAGGGATTACCCGTAATTTAGCGACAAAAAATAATGAAGACGGTATAGATAAAACTATTCAAGCTTGGCAAGAATTAAAAAGTGGTTTAGTGTTTACAAATTTAGTTGATTTTGATTCAAAATATGGACATCGCAACGATCCCGAAGGGTATGCCCGGGCCTTGGAAGCGGTCGATGTACGTTTAGAGGAAATTTTAAATTTAGTCAAGGAAGAGGGAATTTTAATCATCACCGCTGACCATGGTAATGACCCAACAACCGAAAGTACTGACCATAGTCGAGAATATGTGCCCCTTTTAGTTTACGGTAAAAAGGTGCGTAGTAATGTAAACCTTGGTCGGCGAAAAACTTTTGCCGATATTGCGGCGACCCTAAGTGAATTATATGACCTTGCTTATGAATGTCCGGGAGAAAGTTTTCTTGAGTTAATCAGCAAAGGAAGTGAGCAAAAGTGAGCATAGTAGATTTGATTGTTAAAAAAAGAGAGGGTACAATTTTACAAAAAGCAGAAATTGATACTTTAATTGAAAATTACGTGCAAGGTAAAATTCCTGATTATCAAATGGCTGCTTTATGTATGGCTATTTATTTTCAGGGTATGAACAAAAGAGAAGTGACCGATTTAACGATGGCCATGGTAAATTCAGGCGAAAGAATAGATTTGTCATCCCTCGCGGGAATTAAGGTTGATAAACATAGTACAGGAGGGGTGGCTGATACAACTACGTTAATTTTAAGCCCACTTGTGGCGGCAGCCGGTGTTTCGGTAGCTAAAATGTCGGGACGTGGGCTAGGTCATACAGGTGGTACTATTGATAAACTGGAAAGTATTCCCGGTTTGCAAACAACATTAGCGCGGGAAGATTTTATAAAACAAGTTCAGAAGATAAAGGTAGCTATCGTTGGACAGAGTGGCAATCTCGTTCCTGCTGATAAAAGAATTTATGCTTTACGTGATGTTACGGGAACTGTTCCTTCTATACCGTTAATTGCTAGTAGTATTATGAGTAAAAAAATTGCTGCCGGAGCAGATAAGATAGTTTTAGATGTAAAATTAGGTAGTGGAGCTTTTATGAAAAGCAAAGAGAAAGCTTTTGAGTTAGCGAAAACGATGGTAGCGATAGGAGAAGAAGTCGGTAGAGAAACGGTCGCTTTTATTACGAATATGAATCAACCATTAGGAACAGCCATAGGTAATGCGCTGGAAGTAGAAGAAGCGCTTTTAACCTTACAAGGAAAAAAGAAAGGTCCTCTAAGAGACCTTTGCCTTTATCTTGGTGCTGCTATGCTGATGTTAGCCAAGCGAGTGAAGAAGATAGAAGAAGGTAAAGCACTATTGAAACCTCTGCTTGATTCAGGATTAGCCTTAGAAAAATTTGCCGAAATGATTCAAGCACAAGGTGGTAATAGTAATGTTATAAGAGACTTTTCGTTATTACCCCAAGCAAATGACCAATATCAAGTGAAAGCATCCACAGAGGGATTTATTGCTGCTATTAATGCAGAAACCTTTGGGTTGGCGGCCATGACTTTAGGAGCAGGAAGAGAAAACAAAGACTCGGTCATAGATTTATCTGTAGGGATAAAAGCTCATGTACGCCCAGGAGATAAAGTTCGGAAAGGTCAACCTCTGTTTACACTTTATTATAATGATCCCCAAAAATTAGATTCTGCTTTAGCTCTCATTTCTCATACTTTACAATTTTCGTCTACTCCTTTTCCTGGAGAACCTTTAATTTATAGTTTTATTACAAAAAAAGGCACTCAAAAATTAAACTTATCGTTTTAAACGAAGATTTTCTTGATAAAGTTTAATAATAGGAATAATCACAAAACCGATTAAAAGATAGAGGGCACTTGCAGCCAGAAGCAGTGTTAAAATTAAGGCAAAGATATATTCCAAAATTAATCACCTCTTAGTTTAGTTTTTCTTTACATACTTTTAACCAAAAGGGGAAAAATTAAACATAAGAATATAGGAGGTGATTGTTTTTGTTTTATCGCTTGCGAAAAAATTTTGCTTTGTTTTTGCTTGTTTTTTTTCTGTTTACAGCTTTAATTCCTTTACCTCTTTGGGGAGTGGAATTACCCCTGCAAGCTGAGGCGGCGATCCTTGTTGATGGACATAGTGGTAGAATTCTCTATGAAAAAGAACCTCATAAGAAATTATATCCGGCCAGTATGACTAAATTAATGACTCTTGTATTAGCGATGGAAGCTTTAGAAGCAGGTGAAATTAAAAGGGATGACGTAATTATTGTTAGTGAACATGCTGCTTCTTATTATGGTTCCCATATTTTTCTGGCTCCGGAAGAAAAATTGACTTTATATGAATTATTATTGGGAATTGCCTTGGCCTCAGGAAATGATGCTTCTGTTGCTGTGGCTGAATATATTGCCGGAACTCATGAAGCTTTTGTAGAATTAATGAATCAAAAGGCAAAGGAACTAGGAATGAAAAATACGCATTTTATTAATTGTAATGGTTTGCATGACCCGGAGCATTATTCAACGACTTATGACTTTTCATTATTAGCAAAATATGCGCTTCGTTTTCCTGATTTGTTAAAGATGTGCTCTCTAAAACATTATCGGATTCGTACAGAGACAAAAAGGCCTTTTCAATATGATAATAAAAATAAACTACTTTGGTTTTATCCGGGGACCGATGGTTTTAAAACAGGTTGGACTGAAGCTGCAAAATATTGTTTTGTCAGTACTTGTCAAAGAGATGGCTTCAGATTGATTGCAGTAGTAATGGGTGTACCGGTACCACGAGGGCATTTTGAGGAGACAAAAGTATTATTTAATTATGGTTTTTCTCAGTTTTCCTTTCAGGAATTTTATGCTGAAGATAAAGTTATAGGTGAAGTAAAAGTAGGTAAAGGAAAAGTAAATAAAATAGCCGTAGTTCCTGAAGAAAAAGTAGGTATAACTTTGCCACGAGGAGAAGGTGCAAATTTAACTACAGAGATGGAATTAAAGCCTTTAATTAATGCTCCGCTAAAAAAAGGAGAAGTGGTCGGATATATCTCGATAGTGAAAAATGGGGAAATACTGTCACGTACTAATTTAATAGTTAAGGAAGATGTGCCTAAAGGTTCTGTTTGGCAAATGATGAAGAAAATTTTTAGAGAAGTAACATTATAAAAGAAAAAGGCTGGAGCATTTATTTTTGTCCAGCCTAATTTTTTAAAATAATTCCATAAATTAGCAGGAGAAATGGTTTTTATCGAGAATAAATAATTAGCTTAAATCGTAGGAGGAGGTTAAAAAATGTCTCTTATTTTACATAGTAAAAAAGATACGCTTATTGTTCGTGTGCTTGGAGATTTAGATCTTGTTTCAGCTGACGAAATTAGAGAGAAGATTGATAATAGTTTAGAAGAAACGAGAGCTCAGAATCTTTTACTAGATTTATCGAAAATTACATTCATGGATAGTTCGGGATTAGGTGTTATTCTGGGAAGATATCGTCAAATAAAAGAAGGAAGAGGTCAAATGATTATTTATGGGATTAAACCAAGTTTGAAAAAAATTTTAGAAATCTCCGGAATAATGTCTCTAATGCCTGTATGTAACACAGAAAAAGAAGCATGGGAATTATTGGATGAAAAAAGTGTTAAGGAGGCGTAAAAATGGATAAAATAGTAAATAATAAAATAAAACTAGAGTTTTTAAGTAAAGGGGAAAATGTGGCTTTGGCCCGTATAACTGTTGCTGCTTTTGTTTCCCAGTTAGAAATAACCTTAAGTGAATTAGAAGAAATAAAAGTTGCTGTTTCAGAAGCGGTGTCTAATGCTATTTTACATGGTTATCAAAACAAGCCTGATGAAATTGTAACTATAAAGGGAATACTGAAAGGGTATACACTTGTTTTAGAAATAATTGATCAAGGGGTAGGGATTTTGGATATTGAAAAAGCGATGGAACCGGCATATTCTACGGATCCGGAACGAACAGGTTTAGGCTTTGTTTTTATGCAGTCCTTTATGGATGAGGTTAAGGTAGAATCTCAAGTTAACCACGGTACTAAGGTAGTTTTAGTTAAAAAAATAAGTACAGATTTAAAAAATACAGCTGTTTCATAAGAGGGAGCCTTAATGAATGTTAGGTTATCAAAAATGAATTTACCCCGTTTCCCTTTATTAAAAGATGAAGAAATGACAGAGTTGTTACAAAAAGTGCAAACAGGTGATGGGGAAGCACGCGAAAAATTAATTAATTGTAATTTACGCCTTGTTTTCAGTTTGGTACAGAGGTTTTCTAATCGAGGTTATGAGTCAGAAGACCTTTTTCAAATTGGAACAATTGGTTTAATAAAAGCTATTGATAAATTTGATTTATCATATAATGTGAAATTTTCTACTTATGCTGTACCCATGATTATCGGGGAAATTAGAAGGTTTTTACGAGATGATAGTCCGATTAAAATAAGTCGTTCTTTAAAAGAAAATGCTTATCGCATTAATAAAAAAAGAGAGACTTTGACTAAGCAATTAGGGAGGGAACCTACTTTACAGGAAATTGCTGCGAAATTAGATATTCCTCTGGAAGAAATCATCATTAGTTTAGAAGCAATGCAAATGCCTACCTCTATTTATGAAACATTATATCAAGATGATGGTGATCCTATTTATGTGCTTGATCAATTAAGCAGTGAAACAGAGGATGAAATGTGGTTTGAAAAGATTGCTTTTAAAGAAATTCTGTCTAAATTACCTCATAAGGAAAGGGATATCTTGATTATGCGTTTTATTCAGGATAAAACGCAAACAGAAATTGCAAAAATCATTGGGCTTTCACAAGTTCAAGTATCGCGCTTAGAAAGGCAGGCTTTGAAAAAGTTTAAATATCATCTAGAAAAAGACGTTGATGAAACAGGGACTTAAAACCCTGTTTATTTTTTTGCCTAGAAGTAAAGAATATTAGTAGGAATGAGCAAAGGAGGTTAATTAAACTGAAAGAAGCTGAAATTCGGCAAAATATAAAGAAAAGAGAAGAAATTATTTCTCGTAATCTTTTATTGGCAGAACAAGAAATGACTAAACAACAAGCACAGTTGCAAAAGGAACATCAAAAGGTACTTTATTGGGAAGCACAGGCTGCAGGAGAGGAGAGAAAAAGATTTGCTGACTTACGTCAAGAAATCGAAAGACAACAACAGCGAATTGCTAAACCACAACAAAGAGCCTATCAAAGTACAGCTTTAAAATTTGTTCCTCCCCAGACTGTTGTGAAAAATACAATCATGGCTTTTTTAGTTGGCGGTGCAATCTGTTTAATGGGACAAATTATTAAAAATATTTTTCTCCAGAATGGTTTAGCAGATAAAGAAGCTTCTGCAGCTACTTCGTCAATGTTAATATTTTTAGGAGCCTTTTTCACCGGTATCGGCTATTACGATAAATTAGGAAAAGTAGCCGGAGCAGGCTCAATTGTACCAATTACCGGGTTTGCTAATTCTATTGTTTCTTCTGGTTTAGAATTTAAAAAAGAAGGGTATATTTACGGTGTAGGAGCTCATCTTTTTACTGTGGCCGGGCCGGTACTTGTTTATGGAACAATGATTTCTATTTTAGTGGGCTTAGTTTATTATTTTGCGAAGTAGGGAGAGAGATGGCACAAAAAAAAATAGGTAAACAAACTTTTCAGTTTTCCTCAGTTCCCGTAATAACTTCTTGGGCTTCTGTGGTGGGACCTAAGGAAGGGGAAGGACCTTTTGGTGAGCAATATGACCTGGTTTTAACAGATAGTTTAGCCGGAGAAAAGACATGGGAAAAAGCAGAACAAAAAATGATGCAGTATTCCGTAGAATTAGCTTTAGAAAAAAGAGGGTTATTGCCTAAAGACTTGGATCTTTATTTAGCAGGTGACTTATTGAATCAAATTATTTGTGCTAATTTTACAGCACGATTTTTAAACACGCCTTTTTTAGGTTTGTATGGGGCTTGTTCGACATTAGCCCAAGGTCTGTGTGTAGCTGGCATATTATTAGAAGGCGGTTTTGCTGAAAAAGTTGGTGTTTCAGCAAGCAGTCATCATAATACTGCAGAAAGGCAATTTCGTACACCTACTGAATTAGGGGATCAACGTCCTTTAACTGCACAATGGACTGTTACTGGTAGTGCTTCTTTTGTTTTAGAAAGAGTAGGCACAGGAATTATGTTAACACATGCTACCATCGGGAAAATAAATGATTTAGGGGTTAGTAATGCCCAAGATTTAGGTTCGGCAATGGCTCCGGCAGCTTGTGATACAATCAGCACACATTTAGAGGACTTAGGACGAAGTGAGGCCGACTATGATTTAATTGTTACAGGAGACCTCGGATTTTTAGGTAGCAACATTTTGACAGAGTTATTAACACAAAAAGGTATTTCTGCCGAGAAAATATATGATTGTGGTATAACGATTTATAGCCCTGAACAAGATACTCATGCTGGAGGAAGTGGTTGTGGTTGTTCAGCAGTAGTATTAGCGGCTCATTTGATCGGGTGTCTTCAAGCGAGATTTTATCAGCGTATTTTGTTTGTAGGGACAGGGGCTCTTTTAAGTCAGATTAGTGCCTTTCAAGGAGAAAGCATTCCTTGTATTGCTCATGCTGTTGTTTTAGAAGCAGGGAGAGGTGATAGATAGTGGAACTATTAAAAGCATTTGTTTTAGGAGGATTACTATGTGCTCTGGGACAGCTTTTAATCGATTTAACACCTTTTAATATTACACCGGGACATATTTTAGTAGGCTATGTAACAAGTGGTGTTGTTTTAAGCTTTCTTGGTTTATATCAGCCTCTTGTGGATTGGGGTGGTGCCGGGGCAACTGTACCTTTATCAGGATTTGGTCATTCCTTAGCCCAAGGTGCTATTGAAGGGGTAAAAAACCGAGGGCTTTTAGGAGCTTTAGGAGGTGGCTTAGAAGCTACTTCAATAGGTATTGCGACGGCGATAGTTTTGGGGCTTGTTGTGGCTACTTTTGCTCAACCTAAAGGCTAGGAAAGGATTGTAAAAGATTAAAATTAAAAACTTGAGGAAGGGAGCATTAATTTTGAGCTGGAAAATTGGCATACCGCGCGCCTTGTTTTATCATACCTATTACCCCTTATGGTCTACTTTTTTTGAAGCTTTAGGGGGTGAAGTAATTGTTTCTCCACCAACTAACAAAGTCATTCTTGACCAGGGGGTAAAAAGTGTCGTTGATGAAACTTGTTTGCCGGTAAAGGTTTTTTTTGGTCATGTAGCTACTCTTTGTGAAACTAAAATAGATTATTTATTTGTACCACGTTTAATTAGTGTAGAAAAAAGAGCTTATATTTGCCCTAAATTTATGGGTCTTCCCGATATGTTAAGAGCAAGTAAAATAAAACATCCTCCTTTAATTAAACCGGTAATCAATAAAGTTAAATCAACTAATGTAAATAGTTTTTTATGGGACTGTGCCAGCCCTTTTACCGGTAAGTGGTTAAACATAAAAAAGGCTTGGCAAGAAGCTAAGCAGGAACAAGAGAAGTATGAGCAGAAGTTAATAAGGGAAACAGAACATAATGACTTAAATATCCTCATTTTAGGACATGACTATAATCTTTATGACCATTATCTTAATTTAGGGTTATGGGAAAAGCTACAAAATTTAGGTTGCTCAATTATTACTCCAGCTCAGATTTCTAAAGAAGAAAGAGATCATCAATTGAAAAAGTTTCCTAAATTTGTTTTTTGGACTTATGGGCGTAATTTACTAGGTTCTGTGTACAGTTTTATTGAGAAACCGGGGATAAAAGGAGTAATTAATCTTACCTCATTTGGTTGTGGAATTGATTCTTTTATTGATAGTTTAATTATCAGGCGTCTTATTGAACATCAGATTCCTTATTTAAATATAATTATAGATGAACATACCGGAGAAGCCGGTCTTTTAACAAGAGTGGAAGCTTTTGTAGATATTATTCGTTGGAGGAGGGATGACCATCAAAATTACTTTCCCGCACATGGGTACAATGTGGGTAGCTGTGAAAGGGATGCTAGAATACATGGGGTTAGATGTAATTGTACCCCCACCTCCCACTAAAAAAACTTTATCTTTGGGTGTCCAACATTCCCCTGAATTCGCTTGTCTTCCTTTAAAAATAAATATTGGTAATTTTATCGAAGCTAAAAACTTGGGTGCTGATACCTTCTTGATGATTGGTGGTTCAGGTCCTTGCCGTTTTGGTTTATATGCTCAATTAGAAAAAGAAATTTTAGCTGACTTAGGCTTTGATTATAATTCGCTGATTATTGAACCTCCTGATACAGGATATTGGCAATTTATCAGACGAGTTAAAAAAACAGTGGGGCCTGTTTCTTGGTGGAAAATTATCCAGGGAATTCGTTTAGGCTATAAAAAGGCCATCATCGTAGATCATTTAGAAAAACTTGTCCAGGAAATTAGACCTAGAGAAGAGGTTAAAGGTACAGCAGATAAAATTTTTCAAAATGCCTTACCCATGATTGCGGAAACACAAAACCTTTATGAAATAGAAGAAGTATTTGGTTTAACAAGGGAGAAGTTATTGCATATACCGCGAGATAAACAGGCTGATGTACTTAAAATCGGATTAGTAGGAGAAATTTATACATTATTGGAACCTTTTGCTAGTATGGAAATAGAAAAGAAATTAGGATATCTGGGTGTATATGTGCAGAGGTCACTTTATTTAAGTGAGTGGATTAATGACCATTTGCTTTCCTTACGGTTATTTAAAGCCAAAGGAAAAAACTATCGCGGATATGCCAGCCCTTTTTTAAATCATTTTGTAGGGGGACATGGACTGGAAAGTATTGGGGCCGGAGTTGCTTTTGCTAAACAAGGTTATGACGGGATTGTACAAGTAGCTCCTTTAACTTGTATGCCGGAAATAGTAGCCCATAATATTTTCCCGCAAGTTAGTGAAAAATGTGGGATTCCTGTTTTAAATATTTATGTAGATGAACAAACAGGTGAAGCCGGCTTAGAAACTCGGCTGGAAGCATTTATTGAACTACTTGAAGCGAAAAGGCGTACATTGACCACGCAGAAACAATATGTTACCATACCTTAAGATTATTGTTATAATGGGAGAAGAGTTAAGACAAACGAGGAGTGAAGGTAAATGAAGTTACAAGGAACAATGACCATAAATGAACAAGGTCATTTATGTATTGGTGGATGTGATACGGTCGAACTGGTAAAAAAATTTGGTACCCCACTTTATGTGATGGACGAAGAATATTTGCGTCAAATTTGTCGAGACTATTATCAGTCCTTTATAGTCGCTTATCCTAATAATAAAGTGCTTTATGCCAGTAAAGCTTTTCTGACTAAGGCAATGGCTAAAATAATTCAGCAAGAGAAACTAGGTTTAGACGTAGTTTCGGGTGGAGAATTATTTACGGCCATGCAAGCTGATTTTCCAGCGGAACAGATTTATTTTCATGGTAATAATAAATCCGTAGCGGAAATTGAATATGCTCTTGATTGTAAAATAGGTCGATTTGTAGTGGATAATTTTTATGAATTAGAACTTTTGCATAATTTGTGTCAAAAACGAAGGACGAAAGCTAAAATTTTACTAAGGCTTTCTCCCGGTATTGAGGCTTCGACACATGAATATATTCGTACAGGGCAAATTGATTCTAAATTCGGCATGCCGATAGCAACCGGACAAGCTTTAGAAATTGTGAAAAAGGCACTTTCTTTAGAATATATCGATTTAAAAGGTATTCATTGTCATATTGGTTCACAAATTTTTGAAATCGCTTCTTTTGGTCATACTGCTGAAGTAATGATGGACTTTTTACAAAAAATTAAAGCGGAAACAGGGCAAGAATTAGCCGAATTAAATCTCGGGGGAGGATTTGGTATTTACTATCAAGCCGGGGATACTCCTGCTCTCATTAACAAGTTTGCCGAGATTATTATGACAACTATTGAACAAAAAGCCAGGAATTTAAAAATTAATCTTCCTCAAGTAATTATAGAGCCGGGGCGTTCCATTGTAGGAACTGCAGGGACTACTCTTTATACGATTGGTTCCATTAAACAGATTCCTAATATTCGTACTTATGTTGCTGTAGATGGAGGAATGAGTGATAATCCACGTCCTGCTCTTTATCAAGCCCAATATGAGGCAGCTGTAGCTAATAAAATGCAAATAGAAGCTACAGAAACAGTTTCGATTACAGGAAAATGTTGTGAATCAGGTGATATGTTAATTTGGGATCTCCAGCTTCCTCCTTTGACTAGTGGAGATATTTTAGCTGTTTCTTGTACAGGAGCCTATAATTATTCCATGTCTAGTAATTATAATCGCTTACCTAGACCAGCTGTAGTTTTAGTTAAACAAGGACAAGCTGACTTGATTGTGGCCAGGGAAACATATCAAGATTTAGTTCGGAATGACCTTATTCCGACTAGATTAAATGATTAAAATCTAATAGGTGAAGTTATGAACAGTAAATTAAAATTGTTTTTCTTAATTTTGCTTGTTTTTGTGTTTATTATTATAGTCCCGGCTTTTATTAATGTTTTTATTAAAAATTATACTGTTAATTTTATTCTAAGAAGCTTATTAGTGTTTTTTATTATTTATTTAGTTTTAGAAATAATTGACCTGATCAGAAAAATTAAAGAAAAAAAGGTTTAAGTCAGATTGATTATGGTATAATAAGACAAATTCACGAAATGGATTTTAGTTAATATGAGCAGTGTCAATTTGCCGGAAAATTTAATTATAGCTTGGCTTCGCCAAGAAAAAAGAGAAAAACCGCTTTTTCTGGTAGGTGGTTCGGTACGTGATTTTTTATTACAAAGAGAGTTTAAAGACTATGACTTTCTTTTAGAAGGAGATTGTTTTCTTTTCGTTTCCAGATTAAAAGAACAATTTGGCGGAAAAGCTGTTTTTAATCAACGTTTACTGACGGCAACTTATAAAATAAAAGGACTAGTTTTTGATTTTGCTACAGCCCGTAAAGAGCATTATGCTCGACCAGGGATCTTACCACAAGTTAGACCAACAACTTGGCAAGAGGATTTAAAAAGAAGAGACTTTACAATTAATACATTAGTTATACCTCTTTTAAAAGAAGGTTGGGGAAAAGTTATTAACCTTTTAGGTGGGAAGGAAGACTTGGAACATCGCTTAATTCGTATTTTGCATAAACAAAGTTTTTATGATGACCCTACGCGAATCTTGCGTGCTATTCGGTATCGCAATCGCTTTAGTTTTTCTTTGGAGAAAAAAACCTTACAATATTTAGAACAAAGTTGGCCTTATTTACAAAATGTTTCACCGCGACGCAGATTTAAAGAATGGCAACTCCTTTGTGCAGAAGAAGAGGTAGTAAAAAATATTGAGGACATTTTTGTTTTAGGTGGTTGGTCTTATTTTATGGGTGGACTTTCTTTTCAGCAGAGTTTATGGGAAAAAGAAAATAGAGCAATCGCCAAAGATAGTTTTCCTAAAGAGTTACGTCCTTGGTATTTATATTTGTTAATTTTTTTAGCTAGAGAACCGGAAATGCTTGAGCAAATTTCCGCATATTGGGGACTTTATCCCCAAGAAAAAAAGGGACTAAAACAAACATTAATATTATTAGCAAAGCAAAATCAGTTTAAGAGACTTAAATGGCGTCAACTTTTAACCGAATTAAAGGAATTACCTCCGGAAGGAACTTATTATCTTTTTCGGCAAAATCCAAATTGGGGAGAGAATTGGGAGTCTTTTTATCAGGAAATTTTGGCTAATAAAATGCCCTTACAGGGTAAAGACCTTTTTGAGTTAGGGCTTAAACCAGGTCCTGAAATGGGGAGATTACTGCGCTGTTTGGAAAAATATTATCAAGAAGATTTATTTCAAACCCCCCAAGAAGGTTTAAAATTGGCTAAGCGTTTAATTAAGGAGGATTTTAATGAATAGTTTACAAACAATAATTATTAGTTTACCGGCAGTTTTATTAGCCCTAAGTGTTCATGAGTTTGCGCATGGTTATGTAGCCTATAGATTAGGTGACCCTACTCCGAAATATCAAGGACGGCTTACCCTCAATCCTCTGGCTCATTTAGATTTAATTGGAACCTTAATGTTAATTTTTTTCCGATTTGGTTGGGCTAAACCGGTGATGGTTAATCCTGCCAATTTTCGTATGAACCAAAGAAAAGGTATGCTTTACGTTGCTTTAGCCGGTCCCGTATCCAATATCTTAGTTGCTTTAATCGCAGCCATATTATACAATTTACTTATTAAGTTTCAAGCACCATATTTTTGGATTGTTTTAGCAGAAGCTCTTCTGGTTATTGATATTTTCTTAGCTATTTTTAATTTAATCCCGATTCCCCCCCTGGATGGATCCAAAGTTCTGGCCGGTTTGTTACCTGGTCATAAGCAAGGGATTATTTATCAATTAGAAGCATATGGTCCGTTTATCTTGATTTTTTTAATTATTACTAATATAATTGGTAAAATTTTAGGTCCTCTAGTAAATGGATTACTTTATTTTGTTATGTTAATTAGTCATTTTATTGTTGGTTAAGCAGGAGGTAAAGTTAACAATGAAAAAAGGGACTATTTTTAGCGGTATGCGTCCAACAGGAAAATTGCATATTGGTCACCTAAGTGTTTTAAAAAACTGGGTGGAACTTCAAGATAAATATAATTGTTTTTTTGGTATTGTTGATTGGCACGCTTTAACAACAGCTTTTGATAATACAGAAAAAATTCAGGAAAATAAGCGTTTAATGTTATTAGACTGGCTGGGTGCTGGTTTAGACCCGGAAAAGAGCCCTATCTTTGTGCAATCAAGTGTGAAAGAACATGGAGAATTACATCTTCTTTTATCCATGATTACACCTCTTTCTTGGGTAGAACGAGTACCTACTTATAAAGACCAGATTGTACAATTAGGTAGCCAAGGCAAAGATATTTCCACATACGGCTTTTTAGGCTATCCGGTGTTAATGGCGGCCGATATTTTAGTTTATAGAGCAGATACGGTACCGGTTGGAGAAGACCAGCTGCCTCATTTAGAATTTACGCGAGAGTTAGCGCGGCGTTTTAATCATCTTTATAATTGTAAGTTATTTCCTGAACCTCAGGCTCAATTGGCTAAAGTAGCTATGTTGCCGGGCGTTGATGGTCGTAAAATGAGTAAAAGCTATAATAATGATATTCCTTTGGGAGCTACTACGGAAGAAATTTGGGAGAAGGTACAAATGATGGTTACGGATCCCGCCCGCATTAAGAAAAGTGACCCGGGTCATCCGGAAGTTTGCATTGTGCATACTTATCATCAACTTTATCATGCTTTAGACCTTGACGAGCTTAGTGATGACTGCCGTCAAGGGAAAATTGGTTGTGTGCAGTGTAAAAAAAGGTTAGCTAAAGTTATTGATCAACAATTAACACCTATTCGGGAAAAGCGTCAATATTATGAAAACAAACCAAAATTGCTTAGAGAAATCTTAGAAACAGGCGCCCGAGATGCGAAGATAAAAGCTACAGAAACCATGACCTTGGTTCGTTCGGCAATGAAAATATAAAGTGGTGGAAAGAATGACTTATCAAGTAAAATTACCAATTTTTGAAGGTCCGTTGGACCTTCTCTTACATCTTATTGAAGAGAACGAAATTGATATTTATAATATTCCGATTGCCTTAATTACACAACAGTATTTAGATTATTTAGACAGGGCGGAAGAAATAGATTTAGAGCTTACGAGTGATTTTGTAGTCATGGCTTGTACTTTGCTTTCCATTAAAGCAAGAATGCTTTTACCTAAACCGATAGTGGAGGTAACAGATGAAGAGTCGGAACTTGATCCGCGAGTGGAATTAGTGCAAAGATTATTGGAATATAAAGAGTATAAAGAAAAAGCCAAAGTATTTAGGGGATTAGAGGCGAGACAAGCCAAACATTTTTGGCGTGAAATAGATGATGAACAATTATTAAAAAAATTTCCACCACCTAATCCTATTGGCGATGCCACTTGGACAGATTTGGTTACTGCTTTTAATGAAGTCCTGGAAAGAGTGGAAAAAAGAGCACAAACTATTTCCTTAAGTAGAGAAGAAATTACCGTTCAAAATAAAATTGAGTATATTCTAACCATATTACAAAAAAAGCCACAAGGGATTTCTTTTTATCAGCTTATTTCTCATGTTGTTACTAAAGAAGAAATTATTGTAACCTTTTTAGCCCTTTTAGAACTAGTAAAGTCAGATAGAATTTTTCTTCGCCAAAAGAGTTTATTTGCTGATATTTATATTTTTATGACGCCTACAGAGGAGGGAGAAGAACATGCCTACTCTTTTTCCTGATGAGACAAAAAGTATTATTGAAGCATTGTTATTTGTAACTAACGAACCTCTTACGGTAAAAACCATGGCTGAAATTATTGAGTGCCCTGAATATAATATAAAAGTTTTGTTAAAAGAAATAAAAGCCGATTGTGAGCGTGAAAGAAAAGGTTTTTGTCTTAAGGAAGTGGCAGGGGGATATTCTTTTGTAACTCGTCCGGAATATGCTCCTTATATTGAAAAGCTGGTAAAACCACGTTTAAATACGCTTACTCAAGCAGCTTTAGAAACACTGGCCATTATTGCTTATCGGCAACCTGTGACTAAAAGCGAGATTGATGAAATACGTGGTGTAAATAGTGATAGTGCCATAAATACTTTATTAGGTCGCTCTTTAATAGAGGAAGTAGGTCGCAAAGAAGGTCCAGGACGCCCTATCCTTTATGGCACAACACAAAACTTCCTAAAGTATTTTGGCTTAAAAGATTTGCAGGAATTGCCTGAGATGATATAATTTGGATATAAAACAAACAGTTGGATAAATCCAACTGTTTGTTTTAAAGGTTAAGATTCGGCACGATACTCGCAACCACAGAATTTACGAAGTGCTTGGTTAAAAAGTTTAATGTGAACTTTTTCATCAAGAATAATTCGTTGGAGAATTGCTTGAACATAAGGGTCGGCAATCATTTTGATATGTTTTTGATAATTTTCAATAGCTTTATATTCAGATTCAATATCTGCTTTTAGACGCTCACAAAGTTGAGTACCATAGTAGACAAAACCACCATGCCAGTAGTTACCCTTAGTACTTTGACCACCTCTGATTACCGGATTTCCTCCCAGTTTTTTGATGGTTTCAGCCAGAATTTCCATATGTAACATTTCATTAATAGCTACATTCTCTAGTAATTCTCCTAGTTCCTCATCAATATCTTCAAAAAAGAAATAATGATATAGATATTGATTAATAGCGGTAAATTCACTAGCTACCCCGGCATAGTCATCCATTAATAGTTCTGCATAGTAAAGATTAGGACCAAGAACTTTTTCTTCAGGATAAGGAGAAGGATCAGCATATTTTTCTTTTTTATGTGCGTCATAATTAATTTTACTCATTGATAATTACCTCCAAATTATATTTAATATTATATAATATTACTGTTTTCCTTGACATGTGTATAAGTGCGGTAGACGACAAGTATGTAATTATATTTTTCCTTTTATGAAAATAGAATAATTTATCAATTAAAATTAATTTTAACTGGTGCAGAATTACCGACTAAAAAATTCTTTTTAGGACGATAAAGAGGTTGTAAAGAAGTGGAGAAATCTGCTTCTATTTTTTTTACTTCTGTAATATTTTCTTTCTCTTCATCAAGATTAGTTGGCTCTAAGGAGATACAGGGCGCGTGGGGATAGAATGGCTTAGGGCAGGGTGGGGGAGAAGGCTTTACTTCTTGTTTAAGTACCCTTAAGTCACGTTCGATATCCTGGAGAAAACGATCTGCTTCTCTTCTCACATGGTCAGCAAGTAATGGTGGAATGATACTTAAAATTTTACATTCTTTTAAGAATTGAGTAGCTGTGGCTTTAAAATTACGAAGGTCTGTTCCTGCTTTTACAATGTCTTCAGTAAAACGAAGTAAAGAGGGAATAGGACGAGGCGTAATTTCTAAAATAGACTCATAGTCTTCAGCCTGACAACGAAGCTCGTCAAAGGTATCACTAAATATTTGGGCTTGACTTATAA
>DUTO01000120.1 GCA_012842035.1 Clostridia bacterium
GGTAAACAAAAGTTCTTTTATCATAGCGTAGTGTAGCCACCCCTTTTTGGGCTAGACCCCAAGCAAGGTCGCGGAAAGGTTTATTGGCGCCAATGGTCTCATCACGGTCATTCGGTCCGGAGCCATGCACGAGAACAAGCACAGGATATTTCCCCTCTTTTTCAGGGGTTGTAAGCGTGCCCGGTAGTTCCCATTCTTTTTGACCGAATTTAATCTCAGTTTCTATAACTCCTGAAGGAATCTTTGCTGTTTCTGTTTCCAGATCCGGGGTATAATTAATGCCGGCAATAAGTTTGTTTTGGTCAAAGACAATGTTGAGATTAAGTTTAGCCTGGGCAAAAGTAGTTTTTACGCTGATTACGTCATAACCTTGCGTTTGGGAGGCGGTTGTGCCTGTTATTGTTTCAAAAGCACCATAGGTTTGGATTAAGGGTTGCCAAAGTTGTTCCCGCATAAATTGTTCATTAATAACTTTTTTCATCTCTGTTGTATAGTGATATTCATTTGCTGCTTTGGCGAATTCGCCTTGGCTTAGATCCGTGACTAGCTTTACGGCGATATCCTTAATTTTATCACCAATTTGAGGTGGATTGGTTTGTTTTGGCACACAGCCTACGATAAGTAAAGTCGTAATTATTAGACCGAAAAGAATTTTTTTCATAGTTTGCAACTCCTTAATTTTTAATGTCTATAGTCTACAGTTTCCCCATATTCCTGTCAATTTAGGCGGAAAACAAGGTAGCGTTTTTAAATTATGTTTCGAAATTAGGAAGACGTTGTCTTCTTTTTTTGGTAGAATGTCTGCAGAGGGGGTAGAAAATTGGAGAAAACAAATTTTTTAGAAGAGAGATTGCAAAAACAGCTTGAATTTATTGTAGAGGTGGACAAGCTTAAACATATTTATAGACAAACTTACCTTGCCGATGGTTCCAGGAAAGAAAATAGTGTGGAACATTCTTGGCATTTAGCTTTGATGGCTTGTTTGTTGGCCGAACACACTCTTGTGGCAGAGATTGATTTGTTGCACACGTTAAAAATGGTATTAGTTCATGACTTAGTAGAGATCGATGCCGGGGATACGTATTGCTATGATGAACAAGGAGCTTTAGATAAAGAAGAACGGGAGAAAAAGGCGGCAGAGAGAATTTTTAATTTGCTTCCTGCTGAGCAAGCTCAAGAGCTATGGGCCCTGTGGGAGGAGTTTGAAGCAGTATCTACTCCTGAGGCACGTTATGCTGCAGCTTTAGATAGGTTACAGCCTTTACTTTTAAATTATACATCTAGGGGGAAGTCTTGGCAAGAGCATGGTGTGAAAAAAAGTCAGGCTTTAAAAAGAAATGCTCCTATTGAGAATAGTTCCTCCGTTTTATGGACACATGCTTTACGTATTCTTGATCAGGCGGTGCAAAAAGGGTTTTTGGCAGAATAATAAGTAGATAAAAAATAAGTGTTTACAAACTTTGAGATATAACATATAATAATGAAAAATCAAATTAATAAAGACGATGATGGGGGCAGTAAGTGTTTTTTGAACATTACAGAGAATGGGGAATGGTGAGATCCCCATATTAGTAGAAAAGCAGTGAAGATCACTCCAGAGTTGCAGGCTGAATTGTATAAAGTAGGCTCTGACGGTATTCCTCCGTTAAAAGGAACGCATATGTTGGTATGTCGTATCGGGTGGTTGGTGAAAATTTAAGCTTTTGTCCTGTTACAGGGGCAAAAGTTTTTTGTTTCTCCTTTAATACCTTCGGTATACCAGATTTTATTAATTAAAATGGAGGTAGTTAAGCATGATGGAGAATATGGAAATGAAGCTGAAAAATAAAGGGTTGAAGAAAATAGAAATCATGGATACAACTTTGCGGGATGGGGAACAGACACCGGGTGTATCTTTTACCGTTGATGAAAAATTTACTGTAGCCAAAATGTTATTGGAAGAAGTCAAAGTCGATCGAATTGAGGTTGGTTCTGCTTGTGTTTCCAAAGGTGAAATGGATGCGGTAAAAAAGATAGTGAACTGGGGCAAGACGAGAAATTATCTTGAAAAGATTGAAGTATTAGGGTTTGTTGATGGCATGAGATCTGTTGACTGGTTAGTAGGAACAGGTGCTAAAGTATTGAACCTTTTATGTAAAGGTTCGGCAAGGCATGTGGAAAACCAACTTAAAAAGAGTTGTGAGGAACATCTCGCTGATATAAATTTTGTCCTAGCTTATGCTCAAAAAAATGACCTCAAGGTCAACGTTTACTTAGAAGATTGGTCTAATGGCATCGTAAGTTCTCCTGACTATGTTTTTGAGTTAATTGAGTCCTTAAAAGGAAAAGTGGAGCGGTTTATGTTAGCTGATACTTTGGGAATATTGAATCCGGAACAAGCTTATCGCTATTTTAAAGTAATGCTCGCCAAATATCCGGATGGGCATTTTGATTTTCATGGTCATAATGACTATGACTTAGTGATAGCTAATGTTTATATGGCGGCAAAAGCCGGAATCAAGGGTGTGCATACGACGGTCAATGGACTTGGCGAAAGAGCGGGTAATGCCCCATTTTCAAGTGTTATTGGCGTATTAAAAGACCATCATCAAGAGTTGTTTCTCGCGGTTGATGAAACAAAACTAAATAAAATAAGTCGAATCGTGGAAGCGTTTTCTGGGGTAAGGGTTCCTGCCAACAAGCCTATTGTCGGCGAACATGTCTTTACGCAAACATGTGGGATTCATGCCGATGGTGATAGTAAAGGAGATTTATATCATAATGCCCTTCTGCCCGAACGGTTTGGTCGGCTTCGTAAATATGCGCTTGGCAAAACTTCAGGAAAGGCCAGTATTGTTAAAAATCTTGCTGAACTGGGCATTGAGCTTGAGCAGGAAGCGATAGAAAAAATTACCGAAAAGGTAGTTGAACTTGGTGATAAAAAGGATCATATTACGACAGAAGATTTGCCTTATATTATTTCCGATGTTTTGGGAAGTAAATTGATCAGTGAAAATATCAAAATAAAAAATTATTATATTTGTCACGCTAAAGAATTAAGCCCTGTGGCTACTTTGTGTTTGGATATACATGGTGATATTTTTGAAGAAACTGCTATAGGTGCGGGGCAATATGATGCTTTTATGAAAGCTTTGCAAAAGATTTATCAGCGGCTTAATAAGTCGTTGCCTGCTTTAGTGGATTATGTTGTAACTATACCGCCGGGTGGCGATACAAGTGCCTTAGTGGAGACGGTCATTACCTGGAAATCTCACAAAGAATTTAAAACAAGAGGGTTAGATTCGGATCAAACAGGGGCAGCAATCAAAGCGACAGTTAAAATGCTCAACTTGATGGAAAATGGGTTTAGGGAGTAAATTAGAAAGCGGATGTAGACATTCGGGTGACAATATGGTATACTAGAAATAAAATATTGAGTAATTGAGGTGGGGATATGAACTTTTATACAGTAAGGGACTTGAGAACGCGTCCCCGTGAGGTTTGGAAAAAGCTTTCCGAAAAACACGAGGTCATTATAACCAAAAATGGAAAACCCAGTGCTCTAATGATTGAAATAGATGATGAAAGTCTTGAAGAGGTACTGGCAAGCATAAGGCAGTCTGTAGCGATGAGGGCGGTAAACAGGTTACGCCTTGCCTCTTTAAGAAGCGGCAGATCGGAAATGACTGTTGAGGATATCGCTTCCGAAATAACAAAGGTGCGTAAGGAAAAACAGAAATGCTGAAAGCAGTGATAGATACTAATGTTCTTGTTTCCGCACTTTTATCGCCTTCCGGAAAACCCGCAAAAGTGCTTGATAATGTGTTAAATGGCAGTGTTGTAATGTGTTATGACAGCCGAATGATTGCAGAATGTCAGGCGGTACTTCTACGTCCTAAATTTGGTTTTGCTAAAAAATTGGTTCAGCAAGTTCTTAGTTTTATTATTTATTCAGGTCTTTCCATTGTTCCGATATCGATAGAAGCTGTTTTTACTGATGAAGATGATAAAAAGTTTTATGAAGTTGCTAAGACTGCAGAGGCATATCTAGTGACCGGTAATGTGAAACGTTTTCCTGAGGAGCCCAGGGTTATGACACCACAGGAGTTTTTATGTGTTGTTATGGGAAACAGGTGAATCTTTTCATTGTATATTATGTATTGCCTTGGGGTGGTTTGCCGAAAAATTCATAAAGACCCATGAGAATCAGAAAAATACCAAAAATTTTCCTCAGGAAAGCGGCATCGACATGAGTAGCTAACGTCGCCCCGCAAAAGGCTCCCCCTAATGCCCCTACTGTCAGGTAAAGGGCTAATTTTATTTTGACATTCTTCTGTTTTAAATGGGTGAGTACAGCGATAAGAGCTGTGGGAATAAAGGCGGCTAAGCAAACTCCTTGAGCGGTATGTTGGGGAATTTTCATCAAGATGACGAGGGCCGGGACAAGCAAAGTTCCTCCTCCTAAGGCTAAACCACTCAGAATACCCATACCAAAGCCGATCAGATAAATAAGCATTAGAAAATCATCCTGATTCCGGCGACTGTCATAAAAGCAGCAAAGAGTTTACGTAAGTGAGAACCCGGAATATATTGCATTAATCTGGCCCCTAAATATCCTCCCATCATTCCACTCAGGGCAATTTTAAGGGCTAAGGCCCAGTCAATATAGCTATTGGCTTGATAGACAAAGGTGCTGACGATGGCCGTGGGGAGGATGATAGATAAGGAGGTGCCATGGGCAATATGTTGTTTTTCTCCCCAAAGAAAAACCATAGCCGGAATAAGGATGGTGCCACCACCGATTCCTAATAGTCCATTAACGAGTCCGGTGAAAATACCGATCAGACCAAGAGTAGCAATAGTTTTATAATTAAATTCCATAGCTCCCTCCCTTTATCATTTATAGTCTTTGTTGGAGGGGGCTTTTTTATTATTTAAAAAAGGTTTGCTTTAATGGTGGAGCCAACTTAGAGTTAGGATGAGAATTAAACCGAGGATGAAACCTAATTGAGCAAAACGAGGCTGATGGCGATATGCTTCGGGCAAAAGTTCATTTTTGACGATAAAGACCATTGCTCCACCGGCTAGGGCGAGGAGTAAAGAAATAAAATGAGAGGTAATGGAGACAAGTAGAATCCCTAAAAGGGCACCGAGGGGGGTAAAGAGGCTAATGAGGAAGCAGATAAAAATAATTTTAGTTTTAGATACGCCACCCATCGTCAAAGGAGCGGCCGTAGCCATGCCTTCGGGAATGTTATGTAAGCCAATAGCGAGAGCAATAATTAATCCTAAATTTTCTTTAGCGGCATAACCTACGGCAATAGCAATTCCTTCCGGAAGGTCATGGAGGGCGATGCCGATGGCGATAAGATAGCCCATTTTCAGAAAACGTTCCTTTTGTCCTGTTTTTTTTGTATTTTTTAAAGAAGGAAAGAAGGAAATTGTCAGTTCTAAAAGAAACATAAAGAAAAGACCACAAATAAAACCTAGCACAGTTACTAGAAAATTACTATAAACGAGTGCCGAAGGAAGCAAGTCGAAAATAACAACTGCACTCATTACTCCTCCGGCAAAGCCTAGCCAAAGGGCGAGAGTTTTTTCCCCGGGGTGTCCGGCGAGGAGGATAATGCTAGCCCCAAGTACTGTGGCTAAACCAGCGATGATACTTTGCCCCATGATTATTTGAGTCATTTTTCGCTCTCCTTAAGATTGATTTCTCTGATTTGTTTAAACATAGTGCAAGAAAGAGAGATTTATGAATATAAATTCATTTTTATCATTATTAAAAACTATAGTAAGGTTGGACAAAAGTTATTTTTGCTGATACACTAAATATTCGGTAATATGGTATAATTTAGGTTAAGTTGAGAGAGTTTTCCTTAATGGTTTCAGAAATAAGGTGGAGATGTTCCGGGATGAAAAAAAAGAATGGATTAGCTTTAGGTGTAGATGTAGGAGGAACAAGGATTAAGGCAGGTTTGGTTGATAATGAAGGCAGAATTTTAAAATCGCAAGTGATTCCTACACAGAGAGAAAAAGGAGCGGAGTATGTTTTAAAACAGATTGAAAACTTAAGCAATGAATTATCTAAGTCTACTGCTGAAAAAATATTAGGTGTGGGCTTAGCTTTACCGGGAGAAGTAGATAATCAGAGAGGCTATTGTCTTTATTGTCCTAATTTAAAGTGGGGTAAATTGGAGGTAAGCAAGTACTTAACTAAGGCGACGGGGCTCCCTGTAAAGTTAGTTAATGATGCCAATGCCGCTTGCCTCGGAGAGTATTTTTACGGTGGAGGAAAGGGAGTGCCTACTTTTTTAAGCATTACCCTAGGTACCGGTGTAGGTTCAGGTTTAATTCTTGCCCAGCGGCTTTGTACTGGACGTTTTGGTTCCGGGGTTGAGGCGGGACATATGGTTATCGAACCTAATGGTTACCCGTGTGCCTGTGGTCGAAGAGGTTGTTGGGAAACCTTAGTTTCAGGACCCGGTATAATTAGGAGAGCTAAAGCAAAGCTGAAAAAAATGTCGGAAAGCAAACTTGCCCGAGGTTTTTCTCCGGAGGGACAAGGTTTAACGCCGGAAATAATTTTTCAAGCCTTTCGAGATGGTGACCCTCTTGCTCGGGTCGTAGTCGAAGAAACTATTTTCTATTTAGCAGTGGGACTTGCTAATTTAATTAATCTTTTTAATCCTTATAAAATAAGTTTGGGGGGAGGGGTGGCGGAAGCGGAAGAAATTATGTGTTCTCAGCTTATGGAACAAGTTAATAATAATGTTTTTCCCACAATTAGGGGGAAGGTAGAGATATTTAAAGCAAGGCAAGGTTATTATGGTGGCCTTGTTGGAGCAGCAAGTCTTTGGTTGCATAAGATTGAAACTATTTAAATTCATTCAATTGACTTTAATTAAAAACTTTTATAAAATTGTGAACAGAGAGGAGTACGAAGGTGAAAAATAGTGGTCCAACTCCTTATGAAATATATCTTTTTCATCAAGGTAATCTTTTTAAAAGTTATGAAATGTTGGGTGCTCATTTAGGTGTGGAAAAAAAACAAAAAGGAGTTAGATTTTCGGTATGGGCCCCTCATGCGGTAGAAGTAAGGGTAATGGGTGATTTTAATGATTGGCACGGTGGTGCCAATCCTATGGAAAAAATAGAGGAATCAGGTATTTGGACAGCTTTTATTCCCGGGGCAAAAAATAAAGATAGTTATAAATATGAAATTTTGACACATTATGGTGAAGTGTTGCATAAAGCTGACCCTTATGCTTTTTGGGCTGAGGTTAGACCCAAGTCGGCTTCTCGAGTTTTTGACCTGTCCGGTTATAAATGGTGTGACCAAAAATGGCAAGAAAAAAAGAAACAGGAAACCGATATTTTTAATCAACCACAATTAATTTATGAAGTGCATTTAGGCTCTTGGAAGCGGAAAGAGGACGGTAGTTTTTATACATATCGGGAATTGGCGGACATTTTGGTTGATTATGTAGTGGAGATGGGGTATACCCATATTGAGTTATTGCCTATATGTGAATATCCTTTTGATGGGTCTTGGGGTTATCAGACTACAGGTTATTATGCTGTTACCAGTCGTTATGGCACCCCTCATGACTTTATGTATTTTGTCGATCGTTGTCATCAAAAGGGAATCGGGGTAATTTTAGATTGGGTTCCGGCCCATTTTTGTAAAGATGCCCATGGTTTGGCTTGGTTTGATGGTACTCCTTTATATGAGTCGGGTGAAATTCGTGGGTGGGGTACCCTGAAATTTAATTATGGCAGACCGGAAGTGCGCAGTTTTCTTATTTCTAATGCTCTTTTTTGGTTTGATTTGTTTCATATCGATGGCTTGAGAGTGGATGCGGTAGCCAGTATGCTTTATCTTGATTATGGGAAAGATTCGGGGCAGTGGATTCCTAATAAATATGGAGGGAACGGAGACCTTCAGGCCATTGCTTTTGTGAAAAAATTAAATGAAGTAGTATTTTCGGAATTCCCACAAGCTTTGATGTTCGCTGAAGAATCAACCGAATGGCCTTTAGTAACCGGACCTACTTATGCCGGTGGTTTAGGTTTTAACTTTAAATGGAATATGGGTTGGATGAATGATTGTTTGGAATATATGGCGAAGGATCCTATTCACAGAAAGTGGCATCATAATTTACTGACTTTTTCCTTTATGTATGCCTTTTCGGAAAACTTTGTTTTACCTTTATCACATGATGAAGTCGTACATGGCAAGAAGTCACTTATTGATAAGATGCCCGGAGATTATTGGCAAAAATTTGCTAATCTCAGAACCTTTTTGGGTTATATGATGGCTCATCCCGGTAAAAAACTATTATTTATGGGTGGAGAGTTTGCCCAGTTTATTGAATGGAGATACTATGAGGAGTTAGAATGGAACCTCCTTGATTTTGAAATGCATCGTAAATTTAAGAAGTATGTTCAGAGCTTGAATTGGTTATACCGTAAAGAGAAAGCTTTTTGGGAGCAAGACCAAGGTTGGGAAGGTTTTCAGTGGATTGATTGTCATAATCAACAGCAGAGTATTCTTATTTTTGTGCGTTGGGGCAAGGAGGCTAATGACTTTATTGTTGTTTTATGTAATTTTACACCACAGTATTATGAGGACTTTCGTATAGGAGTCCCCTGTGCCGGTGTTTACCAAGAAGTGTTTAATAGTGATTTGGGGGAATATGGTGGGTCGGAGAAAAAAAATGAAGGGGATTTGGTTTCCGAAGAGAAAGCCTGGCAGGAACAAGAGTTTTCTTTAAAGATTAAGGTGCCTCCTTTAGCGTGTGTTATTTTTAAAAAAAAGCGAGAAATAACAAAAAAAATCCCAGGGAAAAATAAGGTGAAAAAACTAAAGCAGGAGGTTCTTAATGTTAAAGGATAAACATACTTTTAAAAAAGAATTTCAGGAAAAATTTAAAACATTATACGGCACTCCGGTTGATGAAGGAACCAATTTGGAAAAGTACAAGACTTTAGCTAGTTTAGTAAGTGACCAAATTAGTGAACATTGGTATCAAACGAATAAGCATTATAAACATACTAAGCAGGTTAAAGA
>DUTO01000121.1 GCA_012842035.1 Clostridia bacterium
TTAGGTGAATCTCCTCAATTTTCTCTTGTCCTTAATTTCCTTGATACCCATCCCGGTCAAATTATCAATCTTAAACCTCATGATTATATTTTCAGAGAGAACTCCCTTCTCTGGAAAGAAAACAACCTAAACTTAGATGAAAGGGAACCTATTATTATCACCGCTAATCTCGGAGAGGAAAGTAAAAACTGGACTGACCTGCTTTCCCCGCAAGACAAAAAACAACTTTTAACCTTAATCTCCCAAGCACAATATCACGAAGCTGTTTCCCTTTTAGAAAACAAATACCCTGACGTTACTAAAGCTGAAGAAAAACAAGCCCTTTTATTAGGGCAAGCTTACTACCTTCAAAAAGCCGGTGAGACCAAAAAAGCACTTAACCTTTTTTCCGACCTTGTTAATAATGATGCCCCTTATCCGCGTGCCTATTGGGAACTGGGAAAGTCTTATGAACACCATACAGGTAAATTAACCGGCTTGTTTAACCAAATTCAAGAACTACAAATCCATGCTTTGCTTCAACCTTGGCTAGTCGCTAAATTACCCCCTGAAAAAGTAAAATTATCATCTCCCGAAATAACCATAAAATATGCGGATACCAATGAAAGTCGTCAAGGCATTCTTATTAAAAGTCACCTTACAGACAAAGATGGTGATATCACTAAAATCATTCTTCGCTATCACTGGGAAGATGGACAAAAAGAAGAAATAAGTTTTCCTGTCCAACCCTTTCAATATGATTATGACCTGCTTTATTTTACCTTAGCACCCGATTCTTTTAAACGACTCTTTTACGAATTTATAGTTACTGATTCTGCCGGACATGAAGTTACTTCTGAAATAAAAGAAGCTTTTTATTTAAATGAAGAAATTCAAAGTAATACTTTTATTCTTGAAGGTGCCAACCTAATTCTTGGTGATTATACACCACAAGAACAAAACAAAGTTTACAAATGGTTTAAAAGCTATTTGAAGATGGCTAAAGAAGCCGGTTTCGTTCCCGTAGAAGCAAAAAGCCCTTTATTTATTTTCATGGGACAGGAACACGACTTTTTCAAAGACTATCAAGGTTCTCTCTTTGTTTACTATACCTCTGCCCCCTTCTCACCAGATGAGACAAGAATTCCCGTTCACCGTTATTTTTTAAGCTATTGGTATGGACCCGGCTGGCATACCCTACCCTTAAATGAGTTAGCCCCTTTAGGAGATGCCTTATTATTTAACAAAGGTTGGCATGCCCAAATTTTTAAATACCTTCAAAATAAAGATCATCAACTTTTCGCCAAACTATTATGCGAAATCGGTGCTGGTAAAAACTGGGCTGAAGCTTTAAATACTACCTATCAACTAACCCCCTTTAAACTTAATTTTTTAACTGTCTGGCACTTTGTTGGAAACTATGTTTTAGCTATAATTTTGATTGTCTTATTCGCCTGGTTAAGCAAAAATGGTCATCTCACGAAACTAATCCAACATTTTAAAACAACAAAATAAACGATAACTGTCTTTTTATATCAAATTTTTTCACCTAATTATTTTTTTCTCTCGAAAAAATACAAAGTTCGGCAGGAATTCCTTCTCCTATGTCGAACCTTATATAATTGTCGGGAGGGATTTTAGTGAAAAAATTTAACAAACTATTGAAAAGTACTGCTCTAGCTACATGTATGCTCTTATCAACAAGTATTTTTGCTAGTGCAAATACCATAGATATAAATTTACAAGAACAACAGTCCTTGCTTATGCAAAAAATTGAGGAAAGTCAAAATATCCTTAATCAGAAAA
>DUTO01000008.1 GCA_012842035.1 Clostridia bacterium
ACTTTTGCAAACTGGAACTTACCTTTTCAATTGACCTATCTTAGGATCGTGGTCTAGCCAGTTGAACAGAAATTCTTTTTCCTTTTATAATAAGACGATCCATAGTGTAAATTACCCGATAGCCCATTTCTTCAGGAACTTCCACAAAAGAAAATTTATCCAAAATGCTAATGTCCCCTACTGCATTCGGAGGTATGCCTGTCTCTTCAGAAATTGTTTTTACAAAATCTCGTGGCGTAATATTTTGTTGACGCCCAATAGTAATAAAAAGTCGCACCATTCCTTTTTGAGCTCCAGTATTACCAAAACTTTTTGAGAAATCAAATTCCGAAAGCTCTGTATCGCGCTGAGTAAAAGCATATTTAAGAGAAGCCGCAGCAATATCTTGCGGTGAAAAATCTCGCATTAATTCTTCAATGATTAATTCATATGTCTGTAAATTACCCTCAGTAATAATATCTTCAATAGCTTTATGAATGATCCCTTTTTGTTGTTGTACAACCTCTTGAAAAGTCGGTACAACAGCTCTGGTAATTTTAGTTTTAATCAGTTTTTCAATCATTCTTAAATGACGATATTCTTGAGGAAGAATCAATGTAAGAGCTTTGCCTTCCTTACCGGCTCGCCCCGTTCTTCCAATTCTATGCACATATCCTTCTGGATCTAAAGGGATGTCATAATTAATCACATGACTAACTCGTTCAATATCTAAACCTCTAGCCGCGACATCAGTAGCTACAAGAAGTTCCACATCCCCCTGTCGAAAAGCATTCATTGTTTTGTCTCTTTGAGCTTGAGTTAAGTCACCATGAAGTCCTTCTGCAAAATAACCTCTTGTTTGCAAATTCACCACTAACTCATCTACTCTACGTTTAGTCCGACAAAAAATAATTACTGAGTCATAATTTTCATAATCTAAAATTCTACAGAGGGCATCAACCTTAGCTCCTCGAGCTATTTCATAATAAAACTGTTCAATAAGCGGCACTGTTAATGTTTCTTTATTAACACTAACAAAATGAGGATTTTGTAAATATTTTTGTGATAACTTTTTAATCGGTGCAGGCATCGTTGCTGAAAAAAGCAAAGTTTGTTTCGGTCGTGGTGCCTGACAAAGAATAGCTTCAATATCTTCTATAAAACCCATAGCTAACATTTCATCAGCTTCATCTAAAACAGCAATTTTAATTTTACTTAGGTCTAATGTTTTACGCTTTAAATGATCCAAAGTTCTTCCCGGTGTACCAATAATTACATTTACCCCCATGCGTAAAGAGCGAATCTGTCTATCAATAGGTTGTCCACCATATATGGGAAGAACTTTTGCTTTTTTATAGCGCCCAATATTTCTAATTTCACTAGCTACCTGAATAGCTAATTCTCGCGTAGGAGTCAAGATTAACGCTTGTACTTTAGGTAAACGAGGATTTATCTTTTCAATTATAGGTATACCAAAAGCGGCTGTTTTACCTGTTCCTGTCTGTGCTTGACCGATAATATCTCTGTTTTCCATAATTAGAGGAATTGCTTCAGCTTGAATAGGCGTCGGTTCCTCAAACCCCATATCTCTTATGGCCTTCGCAATTTCTTTTTTTATTTCCAAGTAACCAAAATTGAATTTTTCCATTAAGTAGCTAGCCCCTTCCCATAATTAACCAAATAAGCTATTTTATTATAACGTATTTTGGAGATATTGCCAAATTAAATAATAGGCACGCAAAACACTGCGACGCCGAATAATTTCGCGGTCTCCCATAAAATGACACTCAGTGCAAATAGTAGTATCCGGTGTTGCTAAAGCTATATAAACAAGTCCTACAGGTTTTTCCGGGCTACCTCCTTCTGGACCGGCAATACCTGTAATACCTATCCCTAAATCACTACCGGTAAGAACTCTAATTTGCTGAGCCATAGCCATGCCAACTTCTCGACTCACAGCACCATGTTTTTCTAAAAGGTCTTGCGGCACTCCCAATAACCGTGCTTTAACACTATTAGCATAAGACACAATAGAACCAAGATAATATGCAGAAGAACCAGGAACAGCTGTTAGGCTTTCAGCTAACATTCCTCCTGTACATGATTCTGCAGTACTAAGCGTAAAATTTTTTTTAAGCAATAATTGAGCCACCACATCAGTTATTGTTACATCATCTTGAGCAAAAAAATAAGCAGTTGTCCGCTTTTTAATTTCATTAAAAACCGGAGTGATTTTTTGGGCAAAGTCCTTTCTGTTTTGAGCTCGTGTTGTAATTCGCAACTGAATTTCTCCTGTTTTAGCATAAAGAGCTAAAGTTACCTCTTTTTGCTGATGTAAAAGGTCCGCTAATAATACTTCTAAACCGGATTCGGTTATACCCATAAACTTCAATACTGTAGAATATAGTATTCCTTGCAGTTCATCTTGAAAAATTTCTTTAATCCAAGGTTGAGCATATTGCAAAAACATTCGTGTCATTTCCCGAGGTGGTCCGGGAAGAATAAGATAACCTTGTTTCCCATTTTTTAAAGCCATACCGGGTGCAGAACCGATTTCATTTTTCAAAATAGAAGAACCGGGAATAAAAGCAGCTTGTTTATCATTATTCTTTGTCCAATTAAAATCAGACCTTTTAAATAAACTTTTAATTTGTTCCAATTCAGCTGGAACAATTTCCAAGGGAAGTTGCAAAAACTCAGCTAATGTTTCTTTTGTTAAATCGTCTTCTGTAGGCCCTAAGCCTCCGGTAAGAATAATTAAATCAGCCCTTCCTGTAGCAATACGCAAAGCCTGTAACAATCTCTCCCGATTATCTCCTACTGTTGTCTGGAAATAAATATTTATACCTAAAGAGGCTAATTGCTCCGCTAAAAATTTTACATTTGTATTTAAAGTTTGCCCTAATAAAAGTTCTGTTCCTACAGAAATTAATTCAGCTTGCATCATTAGTCACCTTTTTCTTCCTACTTGCCTTATTTTATAGAAAAAACCAAGATAAATCAATCCTTTTAAAATTTAAACAACTTAAAATAAAAAAGCCCTCGCTTCGAGAGCTTTTAATTATTTTTTCACGCTGTCATTGTCTTTTCATAACCGGATAAAATTTGCCGGAATTCATGGCCGCTAATTTTTTCTTTAGACTTGAGCACCTCTACAATCTCCAAAATTATAATTTCTTTCCCTTGCAAAATCTTTCTTGTTTTGTTTTCTAATTCAGAAATAATTTCTTGACAAACAAGATAAAACTCTTTTTCCGGCAAAAGTTCTACAGAAATAACACCTAATCGGGACAAGCCGGTAGAAACTATCTGTTGAGCAAGTTCTATGGCCCGTTGAAAATCATTAGCAGAGCCTGTACTTTTCTCCCCTAAAAACAATTCTTCATTAAGTGCACCAGCTAAAAGAATCATAATTTCTTTTTCTAAAGCTGACTTCGTATAAAGCATTTGTTCTTCTTTTTGGGTATGCCGTACATAACCAAGCGCGTTACCACGTGAAGTTACCGTAATTTGATCCACGGAACCTGGGTTTAAGGTTTCACTGATGAGTGCATGAGCCGTTTCATGGATCGCAACACGATGTAATATTTCGGCATTTTTAGACCGATTAGAAAGTTTTTCTCCTAAAATAACTTTATCCACGGCTTCTCTTAAGTGAACTTGTTTGATCAGAGAACTTTTTTCGCGTAAAGCCAGGATTGCGGCTTCATTAGCCACATTTTCCAAATGGGCTCCGGAAAATCCATAGGTACTGGCAGCAATTTCAGCCAAGTCGACATTCTTATCTAAAGGCTTATTTAAACAATGCAATTTCAAAATAGCCAAACGCCCTTCTTTATCCGGAAGGTCTACTTTAACCTGACGATCAAAACGTCCAGGACGCAATATAGCGCTATCTAATAAATCAGGTCTATTGGTAGCCGCAATAAGCAAGAGTTGAACATCGGTTTGTGTATTCATCCCATCCATTTCTACCAAAAGTTGATTTAATGTTTGGTCATATTCTAAATGACTGGTATTAGTTCCTCTTTTTCCACCTAAAACCTCTATTTCATCAATAAAAATTATCGCTCGATGTTTTTTTTGTTCTCGAGCCATCTCCCGTGCTTTCTGAAAAAGACTCCTTACTCTTTGGGCTCCAACACCGGCATACATTTCAATAAATTCACTACCGGATGTAGCAATAAAAACAGCATCAGAATATCCGGCCGCTGCTTTAGCTAAAAGAGTTTTACCTGTACCCGGCGGACCTGTCAAAAGAATCCCCTTAATCGGTCTTATCCCCATTTTATGGATTAAGCTCGATTTAATTAAAAACTCAAGTGCTTCTTTTAATTCCTGTTTTGGTGTATCTAAACCTCCAATATCTTCAAAACTAAAGTTTATATTTTCCACCACTTTTTGATGACTCGCCAGATTTAATAACCCTCTTTTTTGTGAAATTATATAGAAAAAATATCCCAAAACCCCCAAAATAATTAAAGGTTGAATATTATAACCAATATAAACCAAATAGGAGAGTACACCAAAAAGAATTCCGATACTAATTTCTCTTCTTTTCATTTATAAAAACTCTCCTCCTCCCATGGTCACAATTTTTAATGGTATTTCCCCACGATTAATAATTAAATGAGCAAAGTTTTCACCTTTCTTTACCGTAACAAAAATAAATTGTTGATCAACTTCTAAGTCATAAGTTAGGTTATCCTGTTGAGCAAGAGCTGTAAGCTGTTCCGGTAAAGCCGTAAAATGCCCCGTACTTATAGCTTCATAAATGGAGAGTTTAGCCTTTTTGATAAAACTTACTAACTCTTGATTAGGAGAAGCATTATTTATTTTAAGAACACAATCCTCAAGCTTATTTTTCTTTTGTTCTTGTAAATGCTCTAATAAAAGATAAAAACCTTGTCGTAATTTTTCGCGAGAATTAAATTGAACCTCCAGAACAAGACGATTTTTGTTTTGTTCTAATTCAATTACCTCCAGCCCTTCTATTTTTGTAAGTTCTTTTTCTAAGGGATGATGATAAATATAGCTTTGATAAAAATTAGCTCCACCTACTAATAAAGCAAAGCATATAATTGCTATAACGATTATTGCGAAAATACGCAATACTTTTTCCTTCATGACTTAACTTACTCCCCCTCCTGCTAGGCGCTTCGTACTTATTATAACATAGCAAGAAAACATTTTCCTTAGACAAAGCTTGGAAATATGGACTTAGATGACGCCCCAATAAATAAGCCCTGCCAGGAGAAGACGCGTGATTATACCGGCAGCTAAGTCGTCAGCCATAACCCCCCAACCACGAGGCAGTTTTTGTAACTTATTAATCGGGATAGGTTTTAAAATATCGAAAAACCGAAACAGAACAAAAGCCACTACAAATTGAGGAAGTGAACTAAGTTGCCAAGTTGCCCAAAAAGCACCACAAAATTCATCAAAAACAATATATGGACAATCATGTTCTGCAAAAATCAATTCAGCTTCTGTACATAAATATATACCCAAAATTGTTAATAAAAGAAGGGACAAAAAAGTAGACTCTAAAAACCAAACTAAAATAAAAGCTAATAAGCTTCCCGCCGTTCCTGGAAAATATGGAAAAAATCCGCTATAAAAACCTGTTGCTAAAAATTTGATAACTTCTTTCATTTTGTTTTCAACCTCAACTTTTTTTTAGCATGTAAATAATAGTCAATTCCTGACCACAAGGTAAAAAATACCGCAATACACATAAGATATTTACCAAAAGAAACATTAAGTAAAAGTGCTATAATCGCTACAATCTGAGTTACTGTTTTTAATTTACCTAATTTACTGGCAGCTATAATTACTCCTTCAGCAGCAGCAATAGTTCGGAGCCCTGTAACAAAAAACTCTCGCCCAATAATGATAAAAGCAATCCAACTAGCAAGTAATCTTAATTCTACTAAAACAATAAGAGCTGCTGTAATCAAAAGTTTATCTGCTAAAGGATCCATTAATTTGCCAAAGTTAGTTATTTGTTTGCGCTTACGTGCAATATAGCCATCTAAACCATCTGTGCTTGCCGCAATAATAAAAATACCTGTAGCAATATATTGACCATAAGGTATCCGAATTAAAAATATCAGCATAAATAATGGTATTAAAAAAATTCTTAGCAGAGTAAGCTTATTCGCTAAATTCATCACAAATCTCTCCTATTAAAGCATAGTTTTCACTGTGCGTAATTTTAACTTTTATTATATCACCTATTTTAATTTGCGGCTTAGGTTTAAAATAAACAAGACCGTCTATTTCTGGGGAATCACTTTCGGTCCTACCTTCCCAAAGTCCTTCATAATCCGAACTTATCCCATCAACAATTATTTCTACTGTTTGATTAACAAATTGAGCCTGTTGGGCAGCTAAAATTTTCTCCTGTAAATGAGTAGCGATTTCCAAGCGTTTCAATTTTTCCTCCGGACTGATTTGTCCGGGTAATAAAGCGGCCGGTGTATCCGGTTCTCGTGAGTAAGCAAAAAACCCTGCTCTTTCAAATTTTACTTCTTGCAAAAAAGCCAATAACTCGTTAAAATGCTCTGGCGTTTCTCCGGGAAACCCCACAATAAATGTGGAACGCAAGGCAACACGAGGAATTATACTTTTAATCTTTTTAATTAAACTTAAAGTTTCTCTTTTACGCATGGGTCTGCCCATCGCTTTTAAAATAGCATTAGAAATATGTTGGAAAGGCATATCGAGATATTTACAAATTTTCTCTTCATTTTTAATCACTTGTAATAACTCTTCTGTAAGATGTTCAGGATAACAATAATGAAGCCTAAGCCAACGAAGCCCAGGAATTTTAACCAACTGACGTAACAAATCAGGCAAAAGATATTTCCCAGCTAAATCAATTCCGTAATAAGTCGTATCTTGAGCAATTAAAATTATTTCTGTAATACCATTGGCTGTCAATTCTTTTACCTCTCTAACAATTGAGTCTATAGACCTACTTCTATAAGCACCTCTTAATTGTGGAATGACACAATAAGTACAAAAATTATTACAGCCCTCCGCTATTTTTACATAAGCATAAGACCGCTCGGAAGTATAATCTCTCTTTAAACAATCATCATAAAGATGATTTTCCGGTTGACTAACTCGAATAACCGTTTCTCCACCTTTTAAAAAAGTAAGCATCTTAGGCAACTCGAGCAAGTCTCCGGTACCCAAAAACAGATCAACCTCAGGTAAAACTTCTTTTAATTCCTCTGCGTATTTTTGCACCAAACAACCAACCATAATTAAATAGTGGCAATTTCCTTCTTCTTTATATTTAGCTAATTCTAAAATAGTTTCAATCGATTCTTGCTTCGCACTTTCAATAAAACCACATGTATTAAGCAAAATTATTTCAGCTTGGGAAATATCTTCTACCGGTTTTAAGCCCTTTTTACATAATAAACTATAAATCTGTTCACTATCAACAGAATTTTTAGCACAACCTAAAGTAATAATCTTGAAATGCCGGAACATTTATAGCCTCCTGACTAAATATCTTAGTAATTAAGTATATAATACGCTTTTTATGATGTCAAAATTCTATAATTTCATTATGCATTACTCCATATGTCTTGGTAATTACGGCCCCTATTTCACCAAGCGCTCCTAAGTTTTCATCATTTATTGTTACCTGCATTTGACCAGCATTCCCTAATTTTAAAGTAACTTTTTGCAAGTCATTAAAACTAACTTCCTCATCTTTAACCATCAGGGCTCGATAAAGATACTCATCTTCACCATTTTTTACTTCCACCCAACAGCGATCATCTATACATTTTAAAGCTAAGTTAAACATTGTTATTTCTTGATTTTGCACATCCTCTTCTTGCTCTGCTTCTATCCCTTGCTTTTGCTCAAACTCTAAGGCAAGTTCCGGTGTCTTTTCATCAATCTGAGTAACTTCAGCAACATTAAGGACAGGGTTTAGATATTGTTTATAGACATATGAAGTAACAAATAAAACAACTATGGCTAATATAGTAAAAAGCACCTTAGTTTTACGACAAGGAGCAGTAGTTAAATCAATCTCTTCCGGAATCTTTTGTGGACGCGGTTTAGGTTTAAGGTCTTCAATCAAAAAATAGAGATATTCCCTGTTATCCAACTCTAAATAACGACAATAAGTTCTTAAAAAACTTCTTAAATATACATATTCTGAAAAGAAGTCCCAGCTTTCCTTTTCCATTGCTTCTATAAATTCCTGACGAATGTTAGTATCTTTTTCTACTTGCTCTAAAGTAAGCTTTTTTTCTAAGCGTGCTGTTTTAAGAATATCACCAAGCCGTTCCACATTTTCGCCTCCTTTGCTGACAAACATATATTTTATTCCTGCTCGCCAAAGGTTTTTTTATATTCATCCCAAGTCATCAAAATCGCCCGAGGCTTACTTCCTTCATATCCTCCCACAATACCTCTTTCCTCTAATTGGTCAATAATCCTAGCTGCCCTAGTATAGCCAATCCTTAAGCGACGTTGCAAAAGAGAAATAGAGGCTTGCCCACATTCAATAAATAATTTTACAGCTTCAGCAAGCAAAGGATCTTCCTCAAGCAAGGAATCAGTTGTTTGTACTTCTTCATTTTCCCAAGGCTCAATATAATCTACTGTTTTGTTTTGTGCCTTAAAAAATTCAACCAAAGCGTTAATTTCTCGATCCGAAACATAAACTCCCTGCACCCGAAGAGGCTTGGCCATCCCAGTGGGATAAAAAAGCATATCGCCACGACCTAATAGACGCTCTGCTCCCCCTAAATCTAAAATTGTCCGCGAATCGGTTTGGGAAGAAACAGCAAAAGCAATTCGCGAAGGAATATTAGCTTTAATTACCCCTGTAATAATATCTACAGAAGGTCTTTGGGTAGCCACAACCAAATGAATACCTGCGGCCCTAGCCATTTGCGCTAAACGACAAATAGCATCTTCGACATCAGCAGGGGCCACCATCATCAAATCAGCTAATTCATCGATTAAAACTATAATATAAGGCAATGGGACAACTTTCTCGTTTTTCATTTCATTCTTAGCCACTTGATTATAGCGTTGAATATCTTTAACTCCCCTCTCCGCAAAAAGGTCATATCTATTTTCCATTTCCTGCACAACCCAACGTAAAGCACTAGCGGCTTTTTTGGGGTCCGTAACTACGGGAGAAAGAAGATGAGGTATCCCATTATAAGTAGAAAACTCTACGACTTTAGGGTCAATCAACAGCATTTTAACTTCCTGCGGGTGAGCTTTATATAAAATACTAATGATTAAAGCATTCATACACACACTTTTACCAGAACCCGTTGCTCCGGCAATTAACAAATGGGGCATTTTCGCCAAGTCAGCGACAATTGGATTACCAGCAATATCTTTACCTAAAGCTACAGTTAATTTTGATATGGAGTCTTGAAAAAGGGGCGTTTCTAAAACCTCTCTTAAAGTTACAATTGCAATTTCTTCATTAGGAACTTCTATACCTACCGCTGCTTTGCCCGGAATGGGGGCTTCAATACGCACTTGTGGTGTCGCTAAAGAAAGAGCTATATCATCGGCAAGATTAACAATACGACTTACTTTAACTCCCGGTGGAGGCTGTATTTCATATCTAGTAATACTAGGACCTTTACTTACTTGAGTTACTTTAGCTTGAACATCAAAGCTGGCTAAAGTTTCTTCTAAAATATGAACATTATCGGTAATATCTTTATTTAAGCGTGAACTTTTTACTTTCGGTATACTCTGCAATAATTGCAAAGAAGGAAATTGAAATTCTACTAGTGATGCTTGACCTGCTTCCACAGACGTTTTTACTGACTGGGGAAGAGAAATCTTCTCTTTTTCCGAAGTAGAATCATATTTAATTAAAGCCGGCGAAGTAAAACTTTCGTTAATTAAGGGTTCTTTGTTTTCATAATGGTCAATTATTACAGTATTGTTAGACTTCTTAGCCCGTTTTTTATTTGTTCTTTTAGTAGATTTTTCTTGCTCTTCCTCCTCATATTCCACAAAAAGAAAATCAATAAGCCCTTGCCGAACTTTAGTAAAAGAACTTTTTAAATGGTCATAAAATTGTTTAATTATTTCCGCTAAACTTTTTTTAATTATGCCCACTACAGAAGCAACAATCATCACTAGCCAAAAAATATATGACCCCGCACTACCAAAAAGAAATAGCGAAAAAGAAGTAGCAAAGCCACCCAGTATTCCTCCACCCAAACCTTCCCAACCTGAAGCAATAGTTTGCTCTTCGAGAGGTAACTCTAAATGAAGTAGAGCTAAAACTGACAACAACAAAACAAACACTGAAGCCAAAGCTAGTAAATCAAATTTTAACCGTTTCATTAATTTAGTAATTCCAATAATAAAAAAAACAATTGGAATTAATATTTTCCCGTGGCCACATAAAAAATTTAAAACATAACAAAAAAAACTTCCTACAGCGCCAATAGAAAAAGTATCATCAGTAATACTTTCTTGCCACAAGCAGAAAAAAACAAAAATAGATAAAGCAACAAGGAAAATTCCTAGTATCTCTTGTTTTATTTCCTCTTTTAATTTTGACGTTTTAGGCATGTTTTCACCCCATTACTATAAGTTTACTATTATAAATGTTTTTGGGCAAATACTTTTTACCGAATTATTTTACTACCCGGTTGACAAGAACTATTTAAAAAATGAGCCGGATCTGTACTTAAAATTCTTTCGACAACTGCTACATTGTTTCCCGGCCATATTTTTAATTCTACTGGGATTCCTTGTACTTTTCCTTCAATAATTTGTGCTTCTTCTTTTTCTATTTTAGACCATAGTACTTCAGGCGGAACAGGTGTATAAATAATCATTGTATAGTTTTTCCTCCTTTGTTTTTTATTTTAATTAAATCCGCTAATTTATTTACTGCTTGCGAAAGGCTACCAACTTCGTTTATTAAACCCATCTGTACTGCATCTGCACCTACTAAAACTGTACCGATATCGCGAGCAAGGTCACCAGTTTGAAACATTAATTCCCGCAACTTTTTTGTCGAAATACCCGAATGTTTTTCTATAAAACGAATAACCCGATCCTGCATTTTATCTAAATATTCATAAGTTTGAGGAACTCCGATTACCAAACCTGTTAAACGAATAGGATGAATTGTCATCGTTGCCGTTTCCGCAATAAAAGAATAATCAGCCGCTACAGCAATCGGGACACCAATACTATGTCCTCCTCCTAAAACAATAGAAACAGTAGGTTTAGATAAACCGTCAATCATTTCCGCAATAGCTAATCCCGCTTCCACATCTCCCCCTACAGTATTTAAAATAATTAGCAATCCCTCTATTTGTGAGCTTTGTTCAACAGCAACAAGTTGAGGAATAATATGTTCATATTTAGTTGTTTTGTTTTGTGGAGGCAAAATAAGATGTCCTTCTACTTGTCCGACAATAGTAAGACAATGGATATTTGATGTTGTTTCTTGAGGAACTTGAGTTACTCCGAACTCTTTTATATTTTCACTCACTTCATTTTTGGAATGATTCTTCTTAGAAAACAAATGTTCTTCTCCTCCTATTGTTTTATTCCTAGCTATTTTATGTAACTATAAAAAAAATAATGCGTTCCTAAGAACGCATTTAATCTTTAAACTTCCATAATAATTGGCATAATCATCGGACGTCTTCTCGTTTTATCATAAAGATATTTGCCCAAAGCATCTTTAACTTGTGCTTTAATTGAGGACCAATCAGTAATTCTTTTTTGGAAACAATTATCTAAAACAACCTTTACTCTTTCTCGAGCTTCTTCCATCAATTCTTCTGACTCTCGTACATAAACAAAACCTCGTGAAACGATATCAGGTCCGGCAACAACTAAATCAGCTTCCTTATCAATAGTCACGACAACAATAAAAATACCATCTTGCGAAAGTTGTTTTCTATCTCTTAAAACAATATTACCAACATCTCCTACACCTAATCCGTCAACAAGTACTCTTCCCGAAGTTACTCTACCGCCAATATTTCCTTTCCGACGCGTAAATTCTAATACTTGCCCATTTTCAGCTACAAATATATTTTCACGCGGAATCCCCATCTGCATAGCCAAATTAGCATGTTTAACTAAATGCCGGTATTCACCATGAACCGGAACAAAAAACTTGGGTCGGACTAAATTAAGCATTAATTTTAAATCTTCTTGACTAGCATGACCTGAAACATGAATACCACTAACCGACTCATCAATAACTTCAGCTCCTAAATAAAAAAGCTGATTAATTGTTCTCCCCACTAATTTTTCATTACCGGGGATTGGATTAGCAGAAATAACTACTACATCACCGGGAACTATTTTAACTTTACGATGGTCAGACATAGCCATACGCGTCAAAGCAGACATTGGTTCACCTTGACTTCCTGTCGTCAAGATTGTTACTTGTTCGCTAGGATAGGAACTAATCTCCTCAATACTGATTAATGTATTTTTAGGAATAGTGAGATAGCCTGTTTCCTGCGCAATGGTAGCCACATTAACCATACTCCTGCCTACAATGGCTACTTTTCGTTTATACTTATAGGCGACATCAATAACTTGCTGAATACGATGTATATTAGAAGCAAAAGTCGCAATAATAATTCTACCACTTGCATTGCGAAAAATCTCATCAAAGGTTTCCCCCACAGCACGTTCAGAAGGAGTATAGCCTAGTCGTTCTACATTAGTACTATCAGAAAGTAAAACAAGCACCCCTTTTTTACCATATTCTGCAATAGTAGCAAAGTCAGTAACTTCTCCATCCACAGGAGTTTGGTCGAACTTAAAATCAGCTGTATGCAAAATTATACCTACCGGTGTATGAATAGCTAAACCAACTACATCCGGTATACTATGACTTACTTTAAAAAATTCAACTTGAAAATGCCGTCCCAATTTTATCTTATTTTTAGGCCGAACCGTAATTAATTTAGAATTAGTTATCCGACGTTCGTTTAATTTTTCTTGTACCAATCCTAAAGTGAGTTTTGTCCCATAAACAGGAACATTTATTTCTTTTAAAACATAAGCTAGTGCTCCAATATGGTCTTCATGACCATGTGTAAGCACAATTCCTTTAATCATCTCTTTATTTTCTACGAGATAAGAAAAGTCAGGAATAACAATATCGATTCCTAATAATTCATCCTCAGGGAACATAAGGCCTGCATCAATAACTATTATTTCCTTATTATAACGAACAGCCATCATGTTTTTACCGATTTCTCCAAGACCGCCTAAAGGAATCAAAGACAGTTTGCTTTCTGCCATTATAAACCTCCTTATTAATATTTTTTAATTTTTTACACACAAAAAAACACCGATCCATTTTGCTACACAGCTATAACTTATAATATGAAAAAAAACCTTCCCTTTACAGTCCGACCAGAAGGTTTTCCATACGCAAAGAACTACCGCTCTGATTTAACCACTTTTAACATTATAAATCATTTCCAAGTGAAATACAAGCTTCTAGGAAAATTCAAGTTTACGATAAAAAGGCATTGCTCCAGAAGCAATACCTTTAATTAATATTTCTATATAACTTATTTTTAAAGCAAACCAACTTTCTGCATCGCTTCACTAATCACCTGAGTTTCTGCAGCTGATGCCTCTACTAATGGTAAACGAAGTTTACCGGCAGGCCGACCAACAAGAGCAAGGGCTTTTTTCACCGGAACAGGGTTAGAAGTTATAAATAAGGCTTTAAACAGCGAATATAACCGAACATGAATTTGACAAGCTTTCTTTACATCTCCTGCCACATAAGCCTCAATCATTTCACGCATCTGTCGCCCTACTAAGTGAGCCGCAACACTAATAATACCATAACAACCCACGGCTAACATCGGTAAAGTTAGACTATCATCACCACTTAAAACATAAAAGTCTTCCGGTAATTTAGTTTGCAAAGCCGAAACTTGATCTAAATTTCCACAGGCCTCTTTTAAAGCTACGATATTAGGCAAAGCGGCTAATTTGACTACCGTATCCGGCAATAAATTAATTCCGGTTCTTCCAGGTACATTATAAAGAATAATTGGCAAATTTACTGTATCCGCCACTGTTTTAAAATGCTGATATAAGCCTTCTTGACTAGGTTTATTATAATAAGGAGTCACCAACATAATTCCATCTACACCCGTACGAGCTGCCTCTTCAGTAAAACGAGCCGTATCAAGTGTACTGTTAGACCCCGTACCCGCAAAAATCCAAGCTTTTGAACCTACGGCTTCTTTAATCGCTTTAAACAAATCAAGCTTTTCCTTTTTGCTTAAAGAAGGCGCTTCCCCAGTTGTACCTGAAATAACAAAACCTTCGTTACCTTCTTCAATTAGTTGCAACGCCAATTTTTGTGCCCCCATAAAGTCTACACTAAAGTCATCTTTAAAAGGGGTAATCATGGCGGTAAGCAGCCTAGGAAAACCATTCATAATAACCGCCCCTTTCCTATTTTATATTAATTATCTAGATCTAAAATTTCCTCTAGCCCCACCTTAAGCCCTTGCCACGACTGTACTTTTCGTACCGCCATCAGAATCCCGGGAAGAAAAGATTCGCGTGAAAAAGAATCATGTCTAATCGTCAGCAGTTCTCCTGTACCGGCAAAAAGTACTTCTTGATGTGCTACCATACTCTTCAATCTAACACTATGGATTTTAACTCCGCCAAAATCTCCACCGCGACAACTAGATTCAGATAAATTCTGTTCTCCTATCTCTTCCCCGCAAAAATTATGCGTCATCTTACGTGCAGTAGCAATAGCCGTACCGGAAGGACTATCTATCTTTTTGTCATTATGATATTCAATAATTTCTCCTTGCTGATAATACTGACTAGCCTCTTGGGCAAACTTCATCATGAGTACGGCTCCCAGAGAAAAATTGGGAGCTAAAAACATCGCCGTATTATTTTGCTTAGCCAAACGATCAAACTCTACTAAATCTTCCTCATTAAACCCCGTAGTTCCTGCTACAACAGCAATACTTTTCTTTAAAATAAAAGGAATATTTTTTTGAGCTGCTTTTTTATGAGTAAAATCAATTACAATTTCAGGCTTATTTTCCTCTAAAACTTGTTCCAACTTATCTGTGACTTGAACACCTAAAGGAGAAACTCCTGCTAATTCTCCGGCATCTTTACCTATATTTTGGATATCAATGGCGGCTACAATTTTTATATCCGCAAACTCACTTAATCCTTTAATAATCGCTCGCCCCATTTTCCCACTAGCTCCCGTTACCGCAACTTTAAAGCTATACATTGCCTAACCACCTATCCTTTATTTTTAGTTTAATTTAGGTAAAACAAAAACAGCCACAGGTTCTACCTATCGCTGTATCAATTACAGCACCTGCCTCCCGCCCTTGGTGAGATAGTTCTCCATCTGATTACGGGCTATAAATCAGATGACAGTATTGCACTTCTTTGGTGCAATCCCAGTATAGCAACTTGGTCAATTACTATACTTCGGCAAAAACCCCTTTCTTCTAGTTCTTAGCTGCCGGCTCCCTAGCTTACTCTTGATTTTTGCACCCCTACCTCACTCCTCGGAGTGAGGTAACATATTTTAAAGTTTAGTCTA
>DUTO01000255.1 GCA_012842035.1 Clostridia bacterium
AAATCTAGAGGTTGCCTCAGCACGTACCTTTTCTACTTCATTAATTAATTGTCCCGTCTTTTGCACATACTCTTCATATTTAGCCGAATAGCCCTGATTCGTTTCTATTTCTGTCAAATATTCCTCTAAAGTATATTGAGGCGCACGATTTGCACCCAGGATAAAGTTAGTAGTTTTCATCCCTAAACCTTGGTTACGCTCATGATAGTCTCTTAATGCTTTATCTGTATAATTTCTTGTTTTAACTATGTGAGTTTCATATGCACGCCGCCAAGGATACTCAGTAGAAATAATTTCTTCCAGTTGGACAACATAAGGGTCAAGTTTTTCTACTTCTGCCGCAAGAGTGTGAATAAAACGTTCTCTTCTATAGCCTTCTTGTACTTCATGTTTTTTAATCGCTTCTTCTATTGCCGCTTCTAGATCCCGGTCTCTTTGCTCATTCCCGATTCTTCTTAAGTCTTCTAAATATTTAGGTGAATAACCATGATGAGCTTGTATCTCAGCCAGATATTCATTACGTGTATATTGAGGAACATAACTTTTCCGCCGGGTTGTCACATTTTCTATATCATTAAGATAAGTAGCCAGCTTTCGTCGTTCAATTTCATAATTGTTACGAGCCAGACGCTCTTTTTCCAAAAGGTTATTTAAAACTACTGCCTTTCCAGGGTCTTCTTGCCCTATCTCGGCGAGAAGTTCTGTCAGAACTTTATTTCTTCTCTCCATTTCCTGCTCTTTTAATTTTTCTCTTGCTTCATCAATTGTTTTTTCTATTTCTAAGTTTCTTTGCCCAGTCACTCTCATATATTCTGCATATTTCGCCGAATAACCCTGATTAGTAACTATTTCTTCAGCATATTCTTGCAGAGTGTAACGCAAAACATGTTCATTTTCAGCTAAAGTTCTTTCCTTAAATTCATCTGCTTCATAAGCCTCTAAAGCCTTTTGTACATAATTTTCACTTTGCGCTAATTGTTCCAAATAACGATTACGGGAGCGACACTCCGCTGCCAGAGAGCCCATTAAATCTATATTTTTCTCCAAGTCCTGTTCACTGAATTCCTTTAAAACTGCCGCACTTTGCTCTATATATTTTTGCTGTCTTTTTATTTCTGCCACTTCCGCCCTTTTAATTTCTTCTACTATCGCTGCCTCAACTTCCGCAATCTTCTCACCGGTCGCTTTCAGATACTCAACATATTTTTCCGAATAACCTTGCTTACTTTTAACTTCATGAAGATATTCATTAAGCACATACTGAGGAGGCGTAAGTGTTTGTTCTTTACGCCTGAATATTTTTCTCGGTTCGCTTTTTTCTCTTGCGATTCTAATTCTTCCCGTTAAGATATAAGTCTGGTAGTAAGCTAAGGCGTTGTCTACATAAGTCTCAATATTAGCTCTTTTTTCTTCATAAAGGTTACGATTAAGGTATTCTTCCGCAATTAGCTTTTCCAGTCTTACCTCTTTAATTTCATCGTCTTCCAGCAATTCTTCTAAGGCTTCTTTAATGCTTGCCTGTTTTCGTTCTGCTTCCTGTCCTTCAAATCTAGAGATTGCCTCGGCACGTACCTTTTCTACTTCATCAATTAATTGTCCCGTCTTTTGCACATATTCTTCATATTTAGGGGAATAGCCTTGGTACGTAGCTATTTCAGCCAAATATTCCTCTAAAGTATGCTCGGGCGGACGATTTGCACCAAAAATAAAGTTAGTGGTCTTCTTCCCTAAACCTTGGTTACGTTCAAGATATTCTCTTAGCGCTTTC
>DUTO01000122.1 GCA_012842035.1 Clostridia bacterium
AAATTTAAATATGAAAGAACGGTACGCCACCCAGCTTAACCATTTGGTTAACTTAACTAATTAGTTAAGTTAATTATATCCCAGATATTAACCCCTTTCAAGTAAAATTAAAAATTATTATATACTTAACTCCATTTCCTTTTATCCTTACAAAAAAGCATCAAAAAACCACAAGCTTCTTGCCTGTGGTTCATAAACCAACCCATTTAGCTCCGCTTTTAACGGGGCTTTTTTTCAGGTAAAGTTTACGTTTTGTCCCTCTGCCGGATATTATATTATAGGCACAAAATTAAAAAAAGGAAGGAGAGTGAACATCATGTTCAACATTTTTAAGAAAAAGTACTATAAAAAGGGCTATTTCGTCCATCAAGTAGGAACCAAAAACCTACTCTGCAAAATTTTAAATGAATATGAAACCAAGGACGAAGCCACCGATGACTTAGTCAATTTAATCACAGCAGAAACAACCGAAAGAAAATTACTAAAAGATTTTTTAACAAAAAAATCTTGGTAAAAAAACAGGAGGTAAAATTATGCGTAAACAATGGTTAAAAAGTTTAACACCCCAAAAAACTTGGGATTTTTTTTATGGGGATGAAGTAGAAAGATTTATTTCCGATTTTTATGCTGATGGCTATACTGATATTGCGAAAATGTGTCAAAGATTTACCCAGGATTTCCCCAGTACCGACTTAGGGTTTTTTGAACAAAAAGAATTAGATTATCTGGCCACATTAATAGAACAATACATTCGCGACTATATTGTAAAAATTGGTGGTGCCTACAACTTAAAAATATATAGCGAAGAAGAATTAGACGAAATGTGGCTGAATGAAACCAATGAACTTTTAGAATTAATCAGAAGTACAGAATTTTCGCTAAAAATAGCGAAAAACCAACATAAACGTAAACCTTAAACCCTTATAAAAAAACAGTGTCCATGGTTTATCCAGTTTCTATTATTTCATCTCTTAATTAATTGTCTTAAGATACTCAGTAAATGAATTAGTAGGTAGTATTCTTCTTTTAGCAATCATATTACGCCATATCCGGTTCCCAATTATTTCATCAATGTAGCCTTTATTTAATGCAGCTACTAATATATCTCCAGTAGCTACGTGTTCTAAATTATATTTTTTCACATATTTAGATATATCTTTTAGATTATTAGAGGCAATGATTCCATCATAGGTTTTCGCTAAGGCTATAGCAGCTGCTTCACCTTTGCCTATTATCTTCTCACCTTTAGGTGGTATAACTGCTAATTCATAATAAAGATTAAATTCTTCTGTATTTGTTAATATTTCTTTTGTAGAGATATCTCCCCTCAAACATAGCTGGTTCACTATACGTTTTATATGGGGAATACTTGGATTAGACAGTTCATCATAAACCTGTTTAGGTATTACAATTCTCCCGGGATAAAGCTTCAATAAAATATTTACTTCTTTTACCCACAAGAAAGAAGAGAAGCAATCGGTATCAAAAAATAACTTATTAGTCATATTTCTCTTCCTCTTCTGTATCAAGCCCATATACAATATCAGCTCTAAATCCATTTAACAATAACTCTTCATATTTACCAGTTGAAATGAGTTCTTTGGTTTTTAATTTCTCGGCTAATCTAATATATTTCCCCAAAGTAGCATATTGCTTCTCTTCAGGTGTGGGTTTATACAATTTTTCATCATAGCCAAGTTTTTTAGCTGAAGCTATTATCCCAGTTTTCATAGTATCAGCCTTTTCACGAGTTATATATCTGTCGTTTATCAATCTCCACAATGTAGCCTGTCTACTTATACCATAATATTGCTCTATCCTTATAACATCTTCGAGTTCAAGTTGATATTTATCCTTTTTAAGTTTGTTTTTTATAAAATAAACCATTGACTCATATGGTGCTAAAAAATAGGAGGCAAACACATCTGCTTCTCTTTCTTGTGGTTCTTTATTTATCTCCAGGTCTTTAGAGCATATAATTCTTTTAAAGTCTTTATGGAAAAACAAATGGTATAGTTCATGCGCTATTGTAAAACGCTGCCGACCATAGGTCGAACTAGAATTAACTCCAATAATTTTATTTTTTCCATCTTTAATACACATTCCACTTACTCGGCTACTCATAGGGTAAAATAAAATAGTTAAATCATCGTTATTGTGAATTAGAGAGAATATATCTATTGGAGAATCCATACCTTCACCGAATGCTTTACGTAAGCTTATTGCTTCTCCATTTAATTCTATTTTCTCTTTCATTTCTTATTCCCCCTCAAGTAAGCCTTCCATAAAGCGTAGATTTAATGCAATCTTGTTCATAGCTGCTATTGTTTTTAAATCTTCTACATCTACACTCTTTGCTCTAAGTGCTATTAGCATTGGCACAAATTCACTAGACTCATCTACAAAATACTCCATAGTACATCCAAAAAGCCCTGCTGCTTTTTCAAGCACATCTGTACTAAACTGCCTTTCATTTTTTTCGCATTTTGAAATATAGCTCTGATCAACACCTAAATACTCTGCAATCTGACTTTGTGTAAATCCACTTTCCTCTCGTAACTCATTAAATCTTTTACCTATCAATTCAAAGTTTAACATAGTCACACCTCCCTTTACTTATATTATATGTTAGTCTTGTCATAAATTCAACTAATTATTTATCCTAAATTATGACAATACAAAATGAGGTGCTACTATTTTTATCGCATAAATAGTTTATTAGGCATAGAAAAAGCCCTCTTCGTGGCTTGTGTTCAAGAATGCTGCGTTTCCTTGGAATCAATTCAATATAACCACGGTCTATATGGCAAAAAGATTATTGTACTTCTTGCTGGAACTCGTGAAAACTTTTATGAAAAACTAAAGCGATATATTTAAGTAGCTCTCAAAAGAGAGCTACTTTGCTTGCTTCAACTTATTTCCAATAAGTGAGTAAGTGAGTGCCTGGCACCGTTTATTCCTGTAGTTATAAGCAAGTGCTTA
>DUTO01000123.1 GCA_012842035.1 Clostridia bacterium
TGCCGGTGCATAACCTTTGCCTTTTTGCGTTAAAACATGAAGCAAAATCGGTCCCTTTAAATCCTTAGTTTTCTTTAAAACAACAATTAAATTTTGAATGTCATGACCATCAATAGGACCTAAATAGGTAAAACCTAATTCCTCAAAAAGCATACCCGGCACCAATAAATATTTTAGACTATCCTTAACTCGCTCCGCCGCTTTAGCCACTGAAGAACCAATCGCCGGGACTTTATGCAATAAATATTCAATATCCTTTTTTCTTTTCATATAAAAAGGGTCTGAACGTAAGCGACTCAAATATGAAGACATTGCTCCCACATTTTGAGCAATAGACATTTCATTATCATTTAAAACTACTAAAAGATCAGTTTTTAAATGTCCGGCCTGATTAAGTGCTTCATAAGCCTGCCCACCGGTCATGGAACCATCACCTATTACAGCAATAGTCTTATAATCTTCCCCTAATTTTTCCCGGGCTAAAGCAAATCCTAACACAGCAGAAATAGAAGTACTGCTATGCCCTGTATTAAAAGCATCATGAATACTTTCTTCTCTTTTAGGGAAACCGGACAACCCATCATACTGGCGTAAACTAGAAAACGAATTTTTTCTTCCTGTTAAAATTTTATGCACATAAGACTGATGTCCTACATCCCAAACTAAACGATCTTTTGTGGTATCAAAAACATAATGTAACGCTAAAGTTAATTCCACAACACCTAAATTTGCCGCTAAATGCCCTCCTGTGTGTGCTACTGTCTTTAAGAGGAACGTACGAATTTCTTCCGCCAATTCAATTAAATTAGCCGAAGAAAGTTTTTTTAAATCTTGGGGACAATTAATTTCTTGTAAAAATCCCATTTTTTATACCCCTTTTATAAGCCAAATATACTACTTAAAATTCTCTTTCCAACAAATAACGAAGCAAAAATTCTAAAGGCTTTGTTTCACCAGAAAGTTTTGCTAAAGCAGCTACCGCTTCTTCAACAGCTTCCTGAACAAGCTCTCTGGATTTTTCAATTCCGTAAAGAGCCGGATAAGTAAGCTTATTCATTTTAGTGTCACTACCTATAGGTTTTCCCAGCTTTTTTTGGTCACCAACAACATCAAGCAGGTCATCAGTTATCTGAAAAGCTAGCCCGAACTTTTCCGCATATAATGTTAAACAGGCTAATTCTTCAGGATTAGCTCCGGCTAAAAGAGCGCCCGCACGTAAAGATACACAAAAAAGTGCCCCGGTTTTATGGGTATGAATATAAGTAAGCAGTTCCTTGTCGGCTAGCTCCTTACCTGCCGACTCTAAATCAACTACTTGTCCACCAATCATCCCTTCAGTTCCTGCCGCCACAGCTATTTCACGTAAAACCTGCCAAGCCACTGCTTGCTTCTCATATTTTTGCCCATAACCAGCTAAAATTTCAAAAGCATAAGTTAAAAGTGCATCACCGGCTAAAACTGCCATCCCTTCACCATAAACTTTATGATTAGTTAACTTCCCACGTCGATAGTCATCATCATCCATTACCGGCAAGTCATCATGGATTAAAGAATAAGTATGAATCATTTCCAAAGCACAAGCTACCGGTAACAAAGGCTTATAATCTTTATCTATAGCCTCTGCAGCTGCTAAACAAAGAATGGGTCTTAATCTTTTTCCACCGGCAAAAACGCTATAGTGCATCGCTTCATGAATTTGCGGTGGATAAACTTCTTTAGCAGGCATAAGGTCTTGTAAAGCTTGCTCAACTAAAGTGGATCTTTCTTGTAAATATGCTTTTAAATCCACTTTATTCAGCTCCTTTTTCTTCTTCTAAATCAACTAAATCTACTAACTCACCTTTGTTTAATACTTGCACCCTTTGCGCAGCACGGTCGAGATGACTTTGACATTTCTTGATCAAAGCAACTCCTTCTTCAAAACTAACTAAACCTTCTTCTAAAGTTATTTCTCCCTTTTCTAAATGAGCAATTATTTCCTCTAACCTTTTAATACTTACTTCATAACTATCTTCCTGCTTCATGTTCCTTCTCCTCCTTTTCCAGAACGTTGCACTGCAAAGAACCGCAATATAATTGGATCGTAATTTTCTCCTGGAGAGCAACTTTTCGAACATCAGTAAGAATAGCCCCTCTTTCATCTTTACAAATACTATAACCTCTAGCTAAAGTAGCTAAAGGACTAAGTGATTGTAATTTACCGGCAATTAACGATAATTTTTGCTGATAAGTATTAAGTAAACCTTCACTACAAATCTCTAAACGCTCTTCTAGTTTACTCAACTCATCTCCATATTTATCCAACCAACGCTCAGGTCGTTTTAAAACACTCATTTCTGCTAGATAAGACACTCTCATTTTTTCCTTATCCAAACGTGTATACATTAAATGGAAAAGCCTCTCCTTTTCTTTATTTAGCATTTCCACGAGCTCTGCCTTAACAGGTACAACTAACTCTCCGGCCATAGAAGGTGTAGCAGCACGCACATCAGCTACTAAATCGGCAATCGTAAAATCAATTTCATGCCCGATTGCCGAAACTATAGGCTTAACAGAATTAAAAATCGCCTCAGCTACTAATTCAGAATTAAAAACATGTAAATCTTCGGCCGAACCACCACCGCGAGCAACGATAATTACATCAAGGTCATCACGACCATTAAGTGTCTTAATCCCTTCTACGACAGTTTCCACAGCTTTTTCTCCCTGGACAAGCGTAGGATAAAGAATAACCGGCATGCCCGGATAACGCCTTCTTACTACTCTGCTGATATCCCTAATCGCGGCCCCTACAGGAGAACTAACTACACCTATTCCTTTTGGCAAACGGGGCAATGGTTTTTTTCGTTCCGGAGCAAAATAGCCCTTTTTTTGTAGCTTTTCTTTTAATTCAGCCAACGCAATACTTTGCAGTCCTATCCCGGCAGGTACAATCTCTTCTACATAAAGTTGTAAAGCTGTCTCTTTAGGATAAAGAGAGATGTAACCTCGTACTAAACAATCCAGACCATCTTGAGGTTTAAAATTTAACTTCTGGGCACGACTTCTAAACATTACTGCACGCACATTACTTTTCTCGTCTTTAAGTGAAAAATAGAGATGTCCTGAACTATGATGTTTAAAGTTGGTAATCTCGCCTTTTACCCATAAACTTGACAAAACAGGATGATTATCCATAATTCGCTTAATAAATGAACTTAGCTCACTAA